>CAZMQH010000344.1:0-1544 GCA_964568245.1 uncultured Methylomarinum sp. | reverse complement strand
ACTATTGATACTGAGTCCATAGTACCTGAACGTAAACGGTGCCCTGCAACTGCGGGAAAAACAATCTGCACATCATCAGGTAATACCGCTTGTCTACCTTCTATATATGCCCATGCTTTGGCTGCTGTTAATAAACCCAAGCCCGCTCTTGGTGATAACCCACAATGAAAGTCTGTTGATTCCCGAGTAAAACTTATTAAGGCCTGAAGGTAATCTAATACTGCATCAGATACATGAATACTTGTAATTTGTTGCTGCATACTTGCTAATTTTTCGGCATTGACCTGAGTTGATAATGCTTCAATTAAACCAAGTCGATTTCCTCCAGCTAATAATTTCCGTTCAGCTTGTTTTGTTGGGTAACCTAGCTCTATACGCATTAAAAACCTATCTAATTGAGATTCTGGTAATGGAAATGTTCCAATTTGATGGGATGGGTTTTGAGTTGCAATAACAAAAAATGGCTGGGGTAAGGGGTAAGTTTTTCCTTCAACGGTGACTTGCTGTTCTTCCATAGCTTCTAATAAAGCACTTTGAGCTTTAGGAGTTGCTCTATTAATTTCATCAGCCAAGATCATTTGATTAAAAATAGGACCTGAGTGGAAAGTAAATTGACTATTGTCTACATTGAATATAGAACCACCAATAATATCCGCGGGCAAAATATCACTAGTAAACTGTATCCGTTGATAATTTAAACCCAATAATTTTGCTAAAGTATGGGAAAGGGTTGTTTTACCTACTCCAGGGACATCTTCAATTAGTAAATGTCCTTTTGCCAGCAAGCAACAAACAGCTAATTTAATTTGTAACTCTTTACCTAAAATTATTTTATTGGCTGATTCTATTAGCCCGTTAAGTTGATTATCCATTTTTCTAAATACCGTTGATTTCATTTAAATTCAGTATAGATTAAAAAGTGGTGGATAAAAGCGGGCAATCTCTAAAATTGATAATCTAGCTTAATCGTATTTTCTTAGGGACTTGCAAGTAATGAATATACCCACTTTGCTTGTAAGTTCCTTAGACTGTGGGCAAGTAATAAAAAGGGAGCATTTAATCTCTCCCTTTCTAATCACTTTATGCGCTGTCATAAAAATAAAAAGTAAATCATTAAAAGTGAGAGATAAATATTTTTGTCAGCCGCATTCGTTCTACAGCTGACAAAATTTTCTTACTATATACTAGCAATCAACCCAGCATTTTTGATTCCTGCAACTGCGCTGCGCTCATCTTGATCAGATACATCACCGCTTACTCCAACTGAGCCGATAATATTATTATCTTCATCACGAATTAACACGCCACCTGGAACGGGCATAACTTTACCTTTAGCAATGTCGACTAAGGCATTCATAAAATCAGGGCGTTGTTGAGCAACCACCCCTAAGCTGCGTGATGACATTCCCATATTGACTGCGCCCCATGCTTTCGCCGTTGCTATATCTAGCTTTAATGCAGTCACACCATCTTCTCTTTGCATCGCCTTTAGAAAACCATTTTCATCCAGTACTACAATGGTTAACGGAGCCAAGTTTAACTGA
>CAZMQH010000343.1:0-1607 GCA_964568245.1 uncultured Methylomarinum sp. | reverse complement strand
AGCCTCCTAGCCTCTAGGATGAAACTCTTGATGTAGCTGTTTAAGCCTTTCTTGAGCAATATGAGTATATATTTGAGTGGTTGATAAATCTGAATGCCCTAACAACAGCTGCACCACTCGCAAATCAGCGCCATGATTAAGGAGGTGTGTGGCAAAAGCATGACGCAAAGTATGAGGCGACAAGTGTTTGTTAATGCCAGCTTTCTTAGCATAGCGTTTAATCACATGCCAAAAAGTTTGACGCGTCATTCCCGATCCACGTTTAGTGACAAATAAAAAATCACTTTGCCTTTCTGCAAGAATATCCATTCTCGCCCCTTGCATATAATTTTCCAACCATTCCATTGCTAGCTCGCCAACAGGGACCAGCCGCTCCTTATTACCTTTTCCCATCACTCGAACAAAACCTTGCCTAAAACTCACCTGATCAAATTTCAACCCGATTAATTCAGACACTCTTAATCCAGTGGCATAAAGTAATTCCAACATGCTCTTATCTCTAAAACCTAAAACATCTGTTATTTCTGGTGCTTCAAGTAACAAATCAATATCTTTTTCTGATAATGATTCAGGTAATGTTCGCCCTATATGTGGCGCTTCAATTAATTCTGTAGGATCAGAGACTATCTTATTTTCTCTATATAAATAACCATAAAATCGACGCAAACTAGATAGGAACCGAGCAGATGAGCGACTCACGATTCCCAATTTATATCGGCTTTCCATAAACGCTGCAATATCACTTTCCTCAACATCAACAACTGTTTTCTTGTTAAGCCATTTAACAAATATTTTTAAGTCACTGCCATAAGCAGCCAAGGTATTGTCACTTAAACCTGATTCAACCCAAAGGGAATCTAAAAACAACTCAATTTGTTTTGTATCTTCAATCATTATTTATCCAAGATTAAACTTGACCAGCCTCACCCGCTAATAGATTACCTTTAATTTCCATACATCTTCCATCAGTTCCCCCCATATATCCACCTAAGCCCGATACAGAAATCACTCGATGGCAAGGAATAATGCCAGGAAAAGGATTGTCCCTACAAGCATTGGCAACTGCTCTTGCACCTGAATCTATTTGTTTTGCTAATGCTGAATACGTTAGCGTTTGCCCCATAGGTATTTTGCACATTTCATCCCAAACTTTATGTCTAAAATCAGAGCCCTGTTTTTTTAAATTAACGGTTAATCTTTCAATCGGCTTGGTTAAATACTGTTGCAGTTGTTGCCATTGCTTATGCTTATCTAACGACAAACCTGCAGATTCCAATCGCCATTCTGTCTTAGTTATCACATTATTAAAATAATAAATTATCAACTTTTCATTAAACAAAGAAATTTCAATACAACTATGCATTTGATTTTGTTGTTCGACCCAATTCACAATAATAGCCATTTATACAGACTAGCACATTAGCATTGTTTTTTAGTAACTACTTGTATAGTTTCACCACGTAATATCTGACTCTATAATTTTGCAACTACCCAATGCTATTAATTGCTTTACAGAAAATGTGAATAATCCAGAACGTTTATTAGCACTTCTATAAAGTCAAAACCCTGAACCAAAATCTAAGAAGGTATTAAATTCTCAGTCATTA
>CAZMQH010000342.1:0-1609 GCA_964568245.1 uncultured Methylomarinum sp. | reverse complement strand
ACGCCACCTGCAAAGTTTTGTAATGTACCAGAAAGTGCCATACCAACCGCTAAACCAGCAGCACCTAAAATAGCAATAAAGGATGTCATTTCAATACCCAGCATACCCAGTACGCTGATGACTAACATGACTTTTAGTAGAGAGCCGATTAAACTTTTTAAGAAGGGTTGGAGTGTTGGATCAACTTTACTTTTATCCATTACGCGGCCGATGCCATTAATAAGAGCTTTAATTATCCAGCCACCAATAATCCATACCGCTAAGGCTCCTAATATTTCAGGGCCATATTCCATAGCAATTTCAGTTGCTTGGGTTAGCATTTTATCTGGGTTTATGTCTTCAGGGTTCATTATTTATTTTCCTTAATTAGTCTGGTAAAATGGTTGTGGGCTTAGTGAGTAATAACGCGAGGCAATTCTTTAGCTTGGCTAACCCAGTCTGCTACCTGTGAAGTGGTGGGGATTTTACGAACAAGATTTTTTTCTTCATTGATTTCAGCCATTTTAGCTTGAAGGTTGTCTGCTTTTCTTTGCGCAAGTTCAGGAACCGTGTCAACACCAGCCACTTTCAATAGGTCGGCATATTGAGTGCTAATCCCTTTAACTCTTGCTAAGTCGGCACGGTTAACCCAGCCTAAAATCAGTTTTTCACTAACCCCTGATTTTTCTGCAAGGTCTTTACGCCCTTTTTTTTCACAAGCCGATTCTAAAAGGTTTTCTAAAGAAGTGATGCCTGCTTCTTCAAGTTTTGCAGAGTAAGTTTCGCCTATACCTTCGATTTCAGATAATTTTGCCATGATTTTTGTCCTTTGTAGGTTTGAAAAATATTAATTGGTCCAAAAACTCCTATTGTAAATGACTGTAATTATCAAGATACAGGGGTAGAGGATAGGTTGGAACAATTAATACTTAGTGAGTTTTTAGTTATTTAAAATTAAAGAAGGGAAAAAATATCATATAAAGTCTAACAACCAAACTAATTTTATTTAGGTTGGTCGTTAATTTAATGAGTGATATCAAGCTAAAAGCTCTACTAATATTAATCAATACTAACTGAATATAATATGAATACCCTTATGCTTTAATCATTGCAAAAATAAAGGGGCTGGCAGTTTTCTTAGTGTAACTACTGCCAGCTTTAATTTGGATTTGTTTTTTAAGTTATTTATTGGCCATGTTCTTTCTTAGCGCGGAAATTCTTCCTTAGGCTAAGTACAGAGGGTTAATAAATTTGAGATGAAAACATAATGTGAATAATTAGCATCTTTCATTCTGAAGTTTCTTCTAACATCAGAGAGAATACTCATTCTAATATTGTTCTCAGTTGCCTTTAAAAAATCAACTTCAATCGTTGAGAATCAGGGAAACGGAGCGATAGCGAAGTGATGGTTTTTAGTCCGCAGTAGGTGCTAGGGTTTGAATGATTTCTATGTAATCCTGATCTGTAATTTCTTTGTTTTTTTTGATTCTAAAAGTTTTTTTAGGTGCAAATAATATAAAGCACCAATAATAGACCCTCCTGAAACTGTTGAAATAACAGCAACAGATTTTAATAGTCCTTGTTTGGCCATTTGAGCCAGAAGACCAATATGAAAGAAGGAAGTGCGAAG
>CAZMQH010000341.1:0-1615 GCA_964568245.1 uncultured Methylomarinum sp. | reverse complement strand
CAGCTAAAATCAACGGCAGTTGCCACCGATACCAAACTAAATAAAGTCGAATCTGTCACCTTATTATTAACGCTTTCTAAAAGAGAGCTTGATGTTGCAAAAAATGATTCGTCTAGGTGTTAGCAACAAAGCAATAGCTTCACCCCTCCCCATTTCAGAAAGAACAGTAAAAGCACACTTAATCTCCATTTTCAGAAAAATTCATGTCCCCGATCGCTTACATCTAACCCTATTTATCAAGGGATTTAATTGATAAGTCAAACAAAATAGAATACATTTAAGCTCATTATTTCACTGAATTTAATATGGATATGAAACTTAGACACTCGTTTAGTATTAGCAGCTTAATTGTATTTAGCCTTTTTTCTACACTAGCTTCCGCACAAACCCTACAAGAAGCAATACAAAAAACAATTGATGAAAACCCTGAAATTCAATCGGCAAAGTCAGAACGATCAGCGATTGAGCAGGAAATAAGCCAAGCAAAATCAGCTTACTTTCCCACCATAGATATTGCTGCAGGGATTGGCTGGGAACAGTCAACAAACCCAACAACACGTGGCAGAGGTGATGGTACCGTTTCTTATGCGCGTGAAGAAGCGTCCATTCAATTAAGACAAATGATATTTGATGGCTTGGCAACGCCGAGTGAAGTCAACCGTCATCAAGCAAGAACAAATGCTAGCGCCTACACTGTTTTTGGTCAGTCAGAAATTACCGCGCTCAATGCTGTTGAAGCTTATATCAACGTACTTCGTCGAGAAGATCTATTATCTTTAGCAAAAGAAAACCAATCGATTCACAAAAAAACACATAATCAAATTTTATTACGTAGTAAACGCGGCATAGGCAAACGTGCTGACGCTGATCAGTCAAGTGGACGTTTAGCACTTGCAGAGAAAAACACTTTATCAGAGATTGGCAATCTTCAAGATGCAGAAACCGCTTTTTTAAGGATTGTTGGTGCGCTTCCTTTCGACTTGAGCCCTATTCAGGCCCCTGCTGATGCATTACCTAGCAACTTAGAGCTGGCTGTCGAACAAGCGATTGCTAACCATCCTATCTTAAAATCAGCCAACGCGGATATTGATTCTGCTTTTGCCCAACATGAAACAGCAAAAGCCGCTTATTTGCCTCGCTTAGATTTTGAAGCGAGCGCTTCGCACAATGTTGATATGGATGGCATTAAAGGCAAAAATGAAGATGCATCGGCCATGTTACGTTTTAATTATAATATTTTTAATGGTGGAAGAGATGTGGCTCGTCGTAAAGAAACGGCCAAACTAATTAATCAAGCTAAAAATATTAGAGATAATACATACAGGCAAGTTGAAGAAAGCATGCGTTTATCTTGGGTAGCGCATCAAATTATTAAAAGACAGATAAATTTCTTTAAACACCACCAAGATGCCAGTATTAAAAGTAATTCAGCTTACCAAAAGCAATTTAATATTGGCCAGCGCTCATTATTAGATTTATTAGATTCAGCAAATGAAATGTTTGTTTCAAAAAGTGCTTACACCAATGCAAAATACGATGAAGTTTATTCTCAATATCGTATTTTAACCAGTAAAGGTGCTTTAAATAAGTACTTAAAAATAAAACTTCCTGATGA
>CAZMQH010000340.1:0-1640 GCA_964568245.1 uncultured Methylomarinum sp. | reverse complement strand
GAAGAATCAATCTTTCTTATTAAGGCTTTAGTTTCTTGCAAACAAGGAAATAACATGAGTAGCGTTTGATTTTGATCATCAAGACACTGGTGATACTGCTGCCTTAACATTTTTTGCCTTGATATTTTTTGCCGTTTAATATTTTCAGCAAGTGAAACAAGATGTAACGAGTCAGGATACTGTTGCAAAATGTCTTGAGAAAACATATCAGCCTGCTGAAAATTATCAGCTCTAATCGATAGACCAATTTTATGATGATAAGCATTTATTAGGTGCTCTCTAACATTTCTATCTGCAAATAAAAGTTGTTGTATATGCCCATCAAATTGACTTATTTTTCTTAAAAGCAGATCTTCAGAATCTGTATTTGATACATCTTTAACTAAAGCAAGTCTTATAGAAGGGTCTAAGAATAATTCTTTTTGCTCCTCAAGAGAAAGTGCTGTAAAACTGGCTATTCCTGAACGAGAAGAGTCTTCTATAACAGCTTTAACTTCACTTAACTGCCAATGATTATAAGCTTGATATGAAGCAAATAAGGAAACAACCACTAACCCTGTTGCAATACTCCACTTTATCCATTTTTGCTTTGCTATCTGTTGAGGGTGAAATAGTTCGGAATATAACTGTTGTGCACTAGCCGTTCTATTTGCTTTATTAAAAGCAAGTCCATGTACGATAGCTTGAAACTCATCTTTAGCCAGTCCCTTAATGGACTTAGGTACTTTTCTCTCTCTCTCAGCTTTTAACGCGGTTGTTTTATCAAATGGATGATGGCCTGCCAATAATTCATATATTACACAGGCAAGACCATAAACATCATCACGAGAGTCTGGATCCAATTCCATTTGCATTTCACAACTGGCATACGAGGTCGTCATCGCACCCAACGTACCAGGGTCAAACCGTGTTTTATCCCTTTCTTCAGGATCAGTTAGCCTAGCAATTCCAAAATCAATAACTTTACAAAGTTTGGTTTCTGGGTTGTAAAATACATTTCCAGGTTTAAAATCAAGGTGAACAATTCCTTCCTGATGTGCATATTCTAGAGCATCACACATACCTTTTATAATGGGGTGAGCTTGCTCTAATGAAACTCCTGCTGGGTGTTTCTTGATAAATTCACTTAAAGCAGTACCTTCTAAATATTCCATAGCAATGAAGATCTCATTACCATCACGATTTAATTCATACGCTTTTACAATATTTGGATGAATAAGTTTTTTATACCGTGCAAACTCTCTAACTAATGCCTTAAGTGCGTAAGGATGACTTCTGATTTCTTGATTAATAAATTTAATGGCAACATATTTATCTTTTGCTTCTCCAGCATCTTGAATAAGATCCAAAGCTTTCCATACTTCCCCCATCCCTCCACTACCTATTTTACTTTCCGTATAATAAGTACTGCGGATAGTTTGGCTTGGCTTAATTAATGTAGGTAAACTCTGCTTAATAGGACTTAATAATTCTTTTAATAAAGAAGAAGGGGTATTTTCATCATGGCTTATTTCAACCTTTTCTTCTGTAGTAATGGAAGCTGAGGGCTGTTGAAAAAATCGCGTTTTTTGATCACCAAGACTATTAAGTAGCTTATCCGTCAATTCTGCTGATAAATTAGCTGAATTGACCAACTCTAA
>CAZMQH010000339.1:0-1654 GCA_964568245.1 uncultured Methylomarinum sp. | reverse complement strand
TCCTGCTCCTAATCCAATGACAACTCACCGCTGTATTTTTAGTCGCTGATTTTCTGAGTAGCTTTTTAACCGCTTGCAAGCCCTCGTCAGTTATCACTGTTTGCCATGTATTTGTGCCTATACGGTTAGCAAAAGCATCTAACACTCTGCGTGTGCGGTTAAGGGCTTTGTGTTCGCATTGGGAAACAAAGGTAACCATCATGACAAAGACTCCGTTAGAATTAAAAAACTGACAGGCATCAAAAACAGCATGTAATAGTGTGTTGATTGATGAGTGTTTTTATAATGATAGGGAGTTTTATGCGTACAACTCTATTAATAATAAAGCGTTCTGTATTATTGTCTTCTTTCATTCTACCTCCCGCTTTAAAGCGGCCTCTTTCACCGTATCAAACATAAAATCCAAGGCTTTATGCTGAGTAAAGTTTTGTAAGCACTGTTGTCTAAATTCTTGCTCTGTTGCTTGTTCTTTGGCGCAGATAAATGCCCATGGTAATATCAAGGTGTCTTTAATTAAATCGGCCACATCAAATACTAACGCTCCTCGTCTTGTTTTTCCATGCATTACTGCAAAACCATGTGGAATACCCAGTACCCATAATGTGGTTGCTGCTAGTCCATAAGCTAGGTAATTCCCATGGTTTAAAAAGGCATTAGCGTCATCTTGGCTTTGGTGCTGGCGAACAAAGTCTTTTTGTTTGGTATTGTTGGCGGCTATTTTGTACAGTGCTTTGGTAAGCTGGGCTTCTGTGAGTAGTAAGTTTGTGACATCTTGGCAGTGTTCAATTTTACTGGAAAAGTTATCTAGGGCTTGTGTGATTTTTGGGTCGTCTAAGGAAAATCCTTCATTTTTTAAGTCCCTATCTTTGCCCCAGATTTTTTGTAGGTAGAGTATTCTTTGTTGCTGAAATTGTTTGGCAACTTGCAGTCGTTTTTCTGCATCAAACCAAAAGGACATCCAGCCTTGTACATATTCTGTGGGGCGGTATTCACTTTGTGGGGAGAGCCATTCTATTTCATTGGCGGCGATTAACGGCGTTCCTCCACTGCCACTAAAGCCTATTAATACGCCTGCGGAGGCTAACATTCTTACCGCTGCCTGGGTAATTGATGTCCCTGTCCCTAGTAAAATAACGGTGGTATTGGCTATCGGGATATTCCAATATTGTTTTTCGGTATCTGCTTCGGTTAAATATAAGACTCTACCATCTTTTTGCATAACTCTACATTTATCTAAATAATAAATATTGGCTCGTTTTGAATGTAAAATTGCTTTTAGATCTGTAAGCTGTTCCATTTATCATGTCCTTTGATTATTGATGTTTGCTAATCTAAAAATAGCACTTTTCACGGTAACTTGTGTAAAATTGAAGATAGTAATTAATGTTAGGGAGTTGCAAGTAATGAATATACCCATATTGCGTAGGATTTTTATTTCTGCTTGAATTATCTTAAGGGAGGCAATAAGGCTTATATCAATCAATATGCGTGTGGATGTAAGATTGATAAAATTGCTGAGAAATTAACTTTTGATGAGTATGAAAGCGCTAGAACATTTTCTTATTTAAAGAAAACTCCTGGGGAAAACGGGGCTGTTTTTCGTGACCCTGAGCATTCTAAAGATTTAAGAACTCGTCTTAAAGAAGCTGAGGCT
>CAZMQH010000338.1:0-1669 GCA_964568245.1 uncultured Methylomarinum sp. | reverse complement strand
TGTAACCACATGATTTGCATTTATATCTCTGCTTCTCATTAACTATACCGTCTTTAGTACAACCTTCCATATTGCAAAAGGGACATGTTGTTATTGTTATTCTCTCAGAGGAAAACAATAGAATACTAAAACTATATTAAATTAACAATGCCTTAATTCTTTCGTCTCTAAACTCGTCAGGTTTTACATTTAACCAGTAGCGACTGCGATGAGGTTATCAATTATTTTTTCTCAATATCCGACCCACTTCATTGATTGAAATGGACTTAACAACTTGCTATGATTTTACAAACCTGTTAGGCAGTGAATTTATCAGGACACCCAGACCTTGGAAGTTCTTGAAGCCTTTCAATAACATCTAATACCGAACTTTGGCTCCACCGACTAATCCACTTTTTAACTATTTTTGACAATACCCAGTGCTAATGCTATCGCTTTAATTCCCGCTCCTTTTTTAGCTTACTTTACAGAAAATGCTTATTCCATTATAGGGGGAACGGACTTACGGTTTGCTGTACTAGCGTCCCCTGATAATAAAATTTACCACATAAGGTCATCAGGTATTTCATACCCTTGATATTCATCATCTTCAGATGCCTCATCAGTTTCAGTAAATAACACAATAACAACTTTCTCATCCCGTTGTTTAATTTTCTCTGCTACAGGCACAGGCACAATTTCATAACTTGATTTAGACTTAACTATAGCCAATCTACCAGAAATAATATTTTTTCTTACTTCTTCACTTACATATAGTTTTTTAACTTTATTTTGATCCGTAAAATTATAAGCTTCCCCCTCCTGATCTTTTGGAAGTTTATTTAAATCAATTAACTGATAAATTTGATTCACAATTTGTTTTTTATCAGCCTCTTCATTACGTTTGTGATTCAATAACCTATCTTTTTCTAACTGTTTTTCTTTTGTTTGTTGTAACTGTTGTTTTGCTTCATTAACAACTTCAACTTTATTTTTCTGCTGTTTTTTTGTCTGCTTTCTTTTTTCAGTTCTTACTTGCTTTGCTTTAGTCTCGTTTGTCAGGCCTGCTTTTAGCAATTGGTCCTGAAGGGATAGGTTTTTCATTGGTCTATTAATCAATATAGTTAATGTAGAATTAAGCAAGTTTACCAGCGCTTAGTGCCTAAGTGCTAATATATACTCTATAAGCGTTGATCGCTGCTAATAATTATATTTATACGCTTATCCATAGCAGGATGGCTAGATAAAAAATCAATTGAATATTGTCAGCTTCAAGTTCAAACTCTCTAGAATAGCGACTTTCAACTATCATGGTGGGTATCGCAACGGACAACGAACTGATGGATGTTATATCACCTAATACAGCCGCCAAAATAAAGCGGTAATAGATCCTGTAATGATGATCTTAGGGAGTCAGTAATAAATAATGTACCTAGATCTCGCAGGATTTTTATTTCTCCTTGGCTCTTCTCAAGAGAAGCATAGTCATTCTATGTGCCGATTGAGAAGAGCCAAGGAGGGATAAAAAGACAAGAGAGCTGGGTATATTATTTGTTACTGCCTCCCTTAAGCCATGTTGATATTCAATATGGCCCATTTCATGCGCAAGTACAGCAATAATCTGTTGATCATTTTTAGCCGCTTTAATTAAAGCATCTGTCACGATAATAATACCGCTAGGAAATGCTAA
>CAZMQH010000337.1:0-1761 GCA_964568245.1 uncultured Methylomarinum sp. | reverse complement strand
TAAGAAAGATATCAAAAATTTAATTCTAACATAAATCTATACTAAATTAGCAATGCCTTAATTCCTTTGTGGTGAAAGTGTTAATAGGTTATCAGGGCTGTCCTTTATTTTTTTTATAATCAGGTATAACGTGGTGAAACTATACAATTACTTACTTATCTAAGTTAATTTTTATTGCCTCTATTCTGAGACTGACGACCACCGCTGTTAGCTGAATTATTATTAGCATTGTGTCTACGTCGCCTATTGCTAGAATTACTTTTTTTATTCTCAGCAGATTTTACTTTAGCTGGCTTGTTTGTAGGCAGTACAACAGGCTCATATCCAGTATCAGCCACGCGAGGGATTTGTTTTTTAAGTAATTTCTCAATAGCGGATAATAAATGTCCTTCCTCTGCTGTGACTAAAGAAATCGCTTCACCTTCTGCTCCTGCTCGGCCTGTACGCCCTATTCTATGCACATAATCTTCAGCTACTGCGGGCAAGTCAAAATTAACCACATGAGGTAATTGTTCAATATCCAGACCACGAGCAGCGATATCGGTTGCTACTAAGGCAATAATTTTATTATCCTTAAAATCTCCCAAAGCTCTATTTCTGGCATTTTGAGATTTATTGCCATGTAATGCGGCACAGCGGATACCATCTTTCATCAATTGTTTACATAAGCGGTCAGCACCATGTTTAGTACGAACAAAAATTAACACTTGATGCCAATTGCCATCACCAATTAACCAAGAAAGTAGTTCACGTTTGTTTTCTTGCTTGATTGGATAAACAGATTGCTCAATTTTATCTGCTGTAGCATTATCTCTAGCCACTGCAACTTCAACAGGGTTATTAAGTAATTGGGTTGATAAAGTTTTAATTTCTTTAGAATAGGTCGCAGAAAACAATAAGTTTTGTCTCAATTTAGGTAATGCGGCTATTACTTTTCTAATATCTCTGATAAACCCCATATCAAGCATGCGGTCGGCTTCATCCAATACAAAAAATTGTACGTGGGATAAATCAATTTTTTTCTGCTGCATTAAATCTAACAAGCGACCTGGGGTCGCCACTAGAATATCAGTGCCCCGGTGAAGTCGTTTGATTTGTGAATGTATACTTACTCCGCCAAAAACCACATCAGCAAACAAGGGGATATGTTTTCCATAGGTATTGAAACTTTCATAGACTTGATTTGCAAGTTCACGGGTTGGAGTCAGAATCAATGCTCTGATAAGACGTGGTTTTTTGGGTAAGGATTGGCGATGTAGAAGTTCTAATAAAGGCAGGGCAAAACCAGCTGTTTTCCCTGTTCCTGTTTGAGCGCCTGCTAAAATATCTTTTCCACTTAAAATAACAGGGATAGATTGTTCTTGAACAGGCGTAGGTTTGGTATAACCCTGTTCAGAAATTGCTTGTAGTAAAGGTGCTGATAGATTTAATTGATCAAATGACATTTAGTTTTTTATATATTTATAAGAACGTAATAGACATACAAGATGCTATTTTTTAACTATTATAAGCTATGAATGCAAAAATCAACGTTTTTGAGAAATATTAATATAGTTTTAGCTCAAGGAGTCTCTATGGAAAAACGTACACAGCAATTTTAATTTAACGGTTAAGCCCCGTGAGTTTTTTAAGCTTTGGATAATGAGTCTTATGCTTTCTATTGTGACTTTAGGCATATATTCAGCATGGGCCAAGGTGAGAACGCAGAAGTATTTTTACAATAACACGCTATTGATGGGCTCATCCTTTGATTATTTAGCA
>CAZMQH010000336.1:0-1785 GCA_964568245.1 uncultured Methylomarinum sp. | reverse complement strand
GGCGATTTACCGAGTATTCCAGGAATATCAGCGGCTAAATTTGCTGATAGGTTTTCAAATTAACTAATTTAGAAAACCCTATCGACCTACATCACCAGTTGCCAAGCGTGGCGGTTCTTTTGCGTAAGCAAAAGGAGTGCCGCGTTTGGCAATCAGGTGCATGTTTTTGTTATGTAAATTATTTATTAATAGAGTGCAGTTCATTTAATTTACTAGCAATCTCTTCTGCTGACGGGGTTGAAACTGCAAAGTACAAGCTAATAGCACCAATAAAAAAACTTACAATTGTTAAAGTATAAGCAGCATTTGTTTGTTTTTTTGTCTTATTTCTATCCTCTACAAGCTCCTGATATTTAGTTAAAGCATTAGTTATTGGAGTAAGTATATGCTTGTCGGTCTCTGATGATGAAATAGACGTGAGCTCTAAAATACGAAACAGTGAAGGTTTAACTTCATCAGGCATAGTATCAAACGGCTCCTCTTTCTGTATTGCAGTTACTAGTTTTTTAAGTAACAGAAATTCTTCATTATTATCTATGTCTTTATATACTCTATAAAGAGCTAGCCTTGAACTTGAAGGAGATAATCCATATGCATTACCAATTAAAGAAATATCTTGTGAGGTTAATTCAAATTTTTTTTTAATTTTTGATTTAAGGTCTGTTTGAAGTTTTTTTATTTTTTCTTCACGTTTTTTGTTTACCCAAATATAAAAAAATAAAGCCATTATAATAATAAGTGCATATAAAATAAACATTAAATATTTTAACTCATCAATCATCTAAACATTTACTCCTATTTACATAACTTCTCTATTAATATGCTCACCATGAAGGACATGAAGAAGGGCCTTTGTTTTGCTTTATCCTTCATGACTTTCATACCCTTCATGGCTGCATAACTTCACTTTAATCAGCTCTATTGTTTTTTAATGTGAATGCGTATGTTCTTGGAAATAGTCCATACTGGTGACTTCTACGGCTTCTACGGCCACACCATGTTTGTACACCATCAAGCCCCCTAAGTCTGCTCCCAATGTCATTAAAATATTAAGTACTACCGCTAACATAAGAAAAGCAATGTTTGATGCGCCTTTCACAGTCCCCCCACTCATTAAACGCCAGAGTGAAAGGAACCCAGATAAATATAATACCGAAAAACCTAATGCTTCATGTCGCTCCAGGATTAAATGAACATTCTCACCATGCTCAACCGTACTTGCAGCTGACAAGCCGAGAAAAACTGCAATTCCTGCCGCGATGGTCCCTAAATAAAGCATGCCAGTTGCAACATTTCTCCAGCTTTGCTTTTGGAATACTGAACCCAATAGATCCATCAATAAAAATGCGAATAATAAGGCAATAGGAAAATGTACCGCCAATGGATGTAAATTAACTAATGAAGAAATACCCGGCATAATGGCTGAAAACATTTCTGCAGGTGAAAGGCCTATCAAACTTTCCAAAAAAGTAAGTAGCTGCTCAACATCACCAGCAACACCATCATGTGCTTTATGCCCCGGACCTGCTGAACCATGTATTTGTAAAGATAAAAAATTATATGTATCAATCATATTTAAAACGTTAAAATTTAGTTTTACTTACAAAATAATGTGAGTTTAAGTTAAAGATTCTGGAAGCCTTTTCAATAACACACATCAATAATATATTCCGCGCGGTCAGGTTTAATATTCAAACCTTGCGGCATCAGTTGGCAGTAAATCAAACACAGGGTTTTTATTAATCCCATATTTTTCGGGGTAATATACGCCACCTAAATATAAAC
>CAZMQH010000335.1:0-1787 GCA_964568245.1 uncultured Methylomarinum sp. | reverse complement strand
TTAGTGTCTAAATATTGTTCTATTGCTAGAGAAATTTTATGAAAATTGCTATTCCTGCTGAAATAAAGATTCAAGAAAAGCGTATTGCCTTAATTCCCCAGGCTTGTGCACAATTAATTCAACAAGGGCATGAACTTTATCTACAATCAGGGGCCGGATCTGCTTGTGGTTATTTAGATCAGCAGTATCTGCATTGCGGCGTTACTATTTGCCCTGATGCGGAAAGCCTTTATGCGGTTGGTGAGCTTATCTTAAAGGTTAAGGAGCCTCAACCAGCAGAGTGGGGTTTGTTGCGGCCTGATCATCTGCTTTTTTGCTATTTACACTTGGCTGCTGAAACTGATTTATTGTATCAGCTGAAACAAACTGGTTTAACAGTATTGGGTTTTGAGTCTGTGGTGGAGCGAGCTCAACTACCTTTACTGCAACCCATGAGTATAATCGCAGGTAAGCTAGCGATACATGCTGGCTGTCAATTGCTTCAGCATTATAAAGGGGTTTTGCTTGGCGGGCTTGCAGCAACTGAGCGAGGCCGTGTTGTTGTTTTGGGCGCTGGTAATGCAGGGTATGCTGCGGCTGAACTTGCAGCTTCACTTGGTGCGCAAGTCAGTGTTTTTGATTTGAATTATCAGCGCCTTAATGAGGTTAGGCAATTAGGGCATCATGTCAGTAGTTTTTACCCATATTCTGAAGCTATTCTGGAGAAGGTAATGCAGGCTGACTTAGTGGTGGGAGCTGTATTAGTGCCCAATAAGAAAGCACCTATTGTGGTGACTGAAGCTATGGTAAAACAGATGCAGCCTGATAGTGTGATTGTCGATATAGCGGTTGATCAGGGAGGATGTATTGCGACAACTCATGCGACTAACTATGATCATCCAAGTTACCGTTTACATGAGGTTATTCATTATGCTGTGACCAATATGCCCGCTGCTGTAGCTAACACAGCAAGCCAGGCACTCTCTGCTAGTTTATTGCCTTATGTTAGTCGTTTAGCCTTAAATAATTGGCGTGAGGATGATGTGTTAGTTTCTGCAATAAATGTTGATAAAGGGCAGTGTTTACTGTCTTTATGAACTGATAATCTTGCTCATAGCAGTAAGGAATTTTTCATTTTCTTCTGGCTTGCCAATGGTGACGCGTAAGCAATCCGCTAAAAGTCCACCTTGAGGTGATAGGTTTTTAATTAAAATACCATGATCTTTCAAGGATTCAAAGATAGAGGTGGCCTGATTTTTGGCTGTTTTAAATAGAATGAAGTTTGCCGAGCTGGGGTAGGCGGTGATGTTTTTTAGTTCATTAAGCTGGTCTAAAACCAGAGATCTATCTCGACAAATTTGTTGTGTTTGTTGGGTAAATAAATCTTGTTTTTTTAAAGCAAAGTCTGCCGTTGCTTGAGTAAGGCAATTAATATTATAGGGTAATCGGATTTTATTTAATTCTTCAATAATAGCTTTATTTCCCGCTATAAAACCTAAACGTAAGCCTGCAAGCCCTAGTTTAGAGACCGTTCGCATGACTAATAGGTTTTCGTGTTTTGGCAGCTTATTGATAAAACTTGCGTCAGCAAAAGGAGCGTAGGCTTCGTCAATAATGATCAACCCAGGCGCTATATCCAAGATTGATTCTATGTCTTGTTGGTTAAATAAATTGCTGGTGGGGTTGTTAGGGTAGGCTAAAAAAATAACTAAAGGCTGGGTTTGTTTGATGGTCTCTAGCATCAAGGGTAAATCTAATTCAAAGCTATTGGCCTGTAAAGGAACGGCGTGATAATTAAGGCCAAGGCT
>CAZMQH010000334.1:0-1841 GCA_964568245.1 uncultured Methylomarinum sp. | reverse complement strand
AAAATTGCTGGACATATTTATCTAGCCTTAGAATTCAGGAGTTTAACCTATGATGCTAATAATTTGCTATATAAACGTAAAGCTTATCGAAAAGTGTTATCGGCTTTTGGGGATATTTTTTTTCATGGGAAGCCTGATACATTTTCAACAGAAAATGTATCAGTAGATGGTTTAATGATACGATTGAAAGAGAGTGTTGATATTGAAGTTGGAACAATAACTTTATTTGATTTTTCCCAGTTTGGATTAGAAGGTAAGGTTAAAGTTATTTGGATTGAAAAAGAGGGTGATGGACATACTTTGATAGGGCTTAAATATGAACAAATGGTTCGAGATGAGATAAAAGGGGTACCTGGGTTTTTATCTGACAGGTAATTAATACAAGTAAAGTATAATAGATAACCATCAATCTATTATTATATACAGCTTAATATGAAATTTTTAGTAAAGTGGCGATGGGAGTTGCTTTCACCTATCGCTGGCGTATTATTAACTTTAGCGTTTTCTCCTTTTAACTATGCGTATCTGGTTGTTGCCTCATTAGTTTTTATTTTTTCAGCATGGCTAAATTGTTCATCTGGGCGTGCAGCATTACGAGGCTATCTGTATGGCCTTGGGTTATTTGGTAGTGGTATTTCTTGGGTTTTTGTTAGTATCTATGAATATGGTGGTGCACCTCTGTCTGGGGCTGTTCTCCTTACTGTTGCTGTTGTTTGTTTCTGGTCTTTATTTCCTGCATTAACCGCCTATCTTTCTGTTAAATTAACGCCGAATAAACATAAAAATCAGTTGATATGGATTATTCCTGTTGTTTGGATTTTAGTGGAGTATTACCGAGGCTATTGGTTTCTAAACGGTTTTCCTTGGTTACAGATTGCCTACACACAGCTGGAAACACCCTTAAAGGGTTTTATACCTATTGTTGGTGTTTATGGAACAGGTTTTTTATTGGCAGTGACTGCAGCGCTTATTGTCGCGGGGATTAATCGATCGATTAAGTATAAGAATGTATTAACTGTACTTATCATATTATGGAGTGCTGGGGGATATTTAAGTACACTAAAGTGGACTGATGCTATCGGTAAGTCTATTGACGTTGCCTTAATACAAGGCAACGTGCCTCAAGATCAAAAATGGCTACCTGATAATAGAGTTAAGACTTTAGTTAGTTATCGAGAAATGACTGAGCAGCATTGGGATGCTGATATTATTGTTTGGCCAGAAACAGCAATTCCTGCTTATTTATCACAAGTAAAAAAGTTCTATTTAGATCCTCTTTCGCTCAGGGCCAAATTAGAAAATACAGATTTAATTGTTAGCTTACCCAGTAGAGGAAAGGGCAATGAATTTTTTAATACAGTGCTAACCTTGGGTGAAAATGAAGCACAGTATAATAAAAATCATTTGCTGCCCTTTGGTGAGTATTTACCTTTGCAGCCATTATCAGGACTTGTTTTAGATTCATTAAATATTCATTTAGGTAATTTTACTTCAGGTGGAGATGATCAAGTTTTAATGACAGCTGCAGGCTATCCTTTTTCGACTTCAATTTGTTATGAAGATGCTTTTGGTGATGAAGCCATTCGAGGTATGCCAGAAGCTGCTTTTCTGGTGAATGTAACCAATGATGCATGGTTTGGCCGTTCAATTGAACCGCATCAACATATGCAAATTGCACAAATGAGGGCTTTGGAGACAGGGCGATATTTATTACGTGTGACCAATACAGGGGTTACCGCCATTGTTGCGCCTAATGGCGATATTGTAGATAAAGCGCCTATGTTTAAAACGGTTGTATTAACAGGAAGTATTTTACCTATGGGTGGTATGACACCTTATGC
>CAZMQH010000333.1:0-1883 GCA_964568245.1 uncultured Methylomarinum sp. | reverse complement strand
GAGGGATAAAAAGACAAGAGAGCTGGGTATATTATTTGTTACTGCCTCCCTAAGTCTATAGCAACAAAAGTAGGCCCCCTTTGAGAATCAACTGGGCCTGAAGAAACCACGTAAACATAAAGTAGAGACAAGGCATGCCTTGTCTCTACGGTCAGATCTTATCGAACAATTATACCTGTACGATCCTTACTAAATTAAGGGCGACGGTTGATAAGGTTTAGAAATTCCATTCGAGTACTACGGTCTTCTCTAAATATTCCGGTCATAACAGAAGTCATCATCACAGAGTTTTGCTTCTCAACACCACGCATCATCATACATAAATGTTTGGCCTCAACCACAACCGCCACACCTTTTGCCCCAATAGATACTTCAACTGCGTCGGCTATTTCTTTAGTTAATTTTTCTTGTATTTGTAAGCGTCGAGCATACATATCAACAATACGAGCCAGCTTGGATAAACCTAGCACTTTGCCATCAGGAATATAAGCAATATGACACTTGCCAATAAAAGGTAACAAATGGTGCTCACATAAAGAATACAATTCAATATCCTTTACAATAACCATGTCCTCTGTATCAGCTTGAAATATTGCACCGTTTAAAACTTTTTCCAGTGTTTTATCATAGCCATTGTTTAAAAATTTAAAGGCTTTTGCTGCACGCTTAGGTGTATCGACTAAACCTTCTCGAGTTACATCCTCACCAATTTCAGTAATAATTTTGGAAAAATATTCTTCCACCGCATCTTCTCCGTCTTTCTAATCTATAAGCAGTAATAACAGCAAATTATATCACAGTCGAATACTGTTTAATGCCTCTAATACCACGGCTTCATTCGCACCTTGCTTAGGCGCTTTTTCACTTAAGCATCGTCGCCATGCTCTTGCGCCAGCAACACCATGAAAAAGACCCAAAATATGCCGCGTAACATTATGCAACCTCCCCCCTTCAAATAAGTGCTGTTGGATATAGGGGATTAATTCCATAACCACTTGATGACGAGTTTTAATATCTGCGGTTACGCCGTATATTTGCGTATCAACTTCAGCCAGCAAATAAGGGTTGTGATAGGCCTCTCTGCCTACCATCACCCCATCAACATGCTGTAAAATCTCTGTTGCCATATCTAATGAAGTAACGCCACCATTTAAACTAATATTTAAATTGGGGAAATCTTGTTTTATTTGATAAACCGTATCGTAACTTAAAGGCGGGATGTCTCTATTTTGTTTTGGGGATAATCCTTGCAACCACGCTTTTCGCGCATGAATAATAAAATCATTACAAGCAGCATCAGCAATAGTTGAAATAAAATGCACTAATTCTTGATAAGAATCTTGCTCATCAATACCAATCCGTGATTTTACCGTTACAGGAATTGAAACAACTTCTTTCATGGCTGCAATACATTCTGCTACCAACGCAGGATCCGCCATTAAACAAGCACCAAAACGACCATTTTGAACACGATCACTAGGACAACCCACATTCAAATTGACCTCAGCATAGCCATACTGCTCAACAAGTTTGGCACATGTTGCCAAATCTTCAGGGTTACTTCCTCCCAACTGAAAAGCAACGGCTCCTTGTTGTTTATTAAAAGCTAAAAATCGCTCTTGGTCTCCATGTAAAACGGCTCCCGTAGTCACCATTTCTGTATATAACAGTGTGTTTTTAGTAAGCAGTCTATGAAAAAACCTGCAATGTCGATCCGTCCAGTCCAGCATGGGGGCAATAGAGAATGTACTAGTAGGAAGGGGCTTTATTTTTGAGTCAATCTGTTGCTGCATTATTGCTATTAGTTTGTAATATTATTAACATTCAAGAAAGTAAAAATTGAGTTTCACTAAGTAAAACCCTAAATCTAAACAACTAAGGAA
>CAZMQH010000332.1:0-1896 GCA_964568245.1 uncultured Methylomarinum sp. | reverse complement strand
ACCCAAAAAGGTCATAGGAAAAAAACCATGGCAGAGGTTAAAAAACCTTTAGGCATAACAGAGGTTGTATTAAGAGACGCACACCAATCAATATTAGCAACACGACTACGTATTGAAGACATGCTACCAATCTGTGAAAAACTAGACCAAATAGGGTACTGGTCTATTGAATCATGGGGCGGCGCAACATTTGATGCATGTATCAGATACTTAGGAGAAGATCCTTGGGAAAGATTGCGTTTGTTAAAAGCTGCCATGCCCAATACACCTCAGCAAATGTTATTTCGCGGCCAAAATATATTAGGCTATAGACACTACGCTGATGATGTGGTTGATAAGTTCGTTGAACGTTGTGCTATTAACGGTATGGACGTATTCCGTATTTTTGATGCCATGAACGATATGCGTAATATTGAACAAGCAGTTAAAGCGGTTCTAAATACAGATGCGCATGCTCAAGGCACAATCTCTTATACCACCAGCCCATTCCACACCATTGATAAATGGATTATTCAAGGGAAAAAGATTGAAGATATGGGAGCTCACTCCATCTGTATCAAAGATATGGCCGGACTATTAAAGCCCTATGATGCCTTTGAATTAGTCACAAAATTAAAACAAGCCACTAATATCCCCATTCACTTACACTGCCATGCCACCACTGGACTGAGTGTTCCAGCCATCATCAAAGCGACTGAAGCAGGTGTTGATAATGTCGATACAGCTATTTCGTCCCTCAGTATGACTTATGGCCACAGCCCAACAGAAACGGTTGTTGCTATGTTTGAAGGTCAAAATAGAGACACTGGCTTAGACTTAATTAAATTAGAAGACATCGCCCATTACTTTAGAGATGTCAGAAAAAAATATGCTGAGCATGAAGGTAGCTTAAAAGGTGTTGATAGTCGTATATTAATTTCTCAAGTCCCTGGCGGCATGTTAACTAACATGGAGAGCCAACTTAAAGAGCAAGGGGCTGCTGATAAATTTGATGCTGTATTAGCCGAAATACCTAAAGTCCGTGAAGACTTAGGCTTTATTCCTTTAGTCACCCCAACTTCTCAAATTGTCGGTACCCAAGCAGTGCTTAACGTTATTGCTGGCGAACGCTATAAAACAATTACCAAAGAAACAGCAGGCGTTTTAAAAGGTGAATATGGAGCAGTGCCCGCCCCTGTCAACAAAGAATTACAAGCTCGCGTTTTAGACGGTGCAGAAGCTATCACTTGCCGACCTGCCGACCTAATCGAAGCGGAAATGCACAAATTAATTGCTGAAGTTAAAGAAAAATCGGCAGCAGAAGGTGTAATACTCGCAGAAAATATTGAGGAAGATGCCTTAATTAATGGTCTTTTTGCTCAGGTAGGCTGGAAATTTATTGTTAATCGCAATAATCCAGATGCTTTTGAGCCTGCACCAAACCCTGAAGCTTTTACAGCAGCAAACGCACCCGTAGCTGATACTCCAACTGAAACATATTTAGTTAATGTTGATGGTAGAAACTACAATGTTGCCGTTGGCCCTGGTGGTTCAAACATCAGCATTCAACAAAATAGTGGCTCAGCACCTACGGTAGCGAGTAACGGTGCAATTATTGAGTCGCCCATGGCAGGAACCATATTAAAAGTCAACGTAACACTTGGTGCACAAATTAACCAAGGAGATATAGTTTTAATTATGGAAGCCATGAAAATGGAAACCGAAGTTCGTTCTAAAGTTTCAGGGACTGTCAGTATCCTTAATGTAAAAGAAGGTGATGCTGTTGCCGTTGGTGAAGCTTTAATCACCCTATAAATTAACTTAGGAACGCGCACGGAATAACTTGAGCAACTGGCGCAGGATTTTGTTTCTGATTGGATTATCTCAAGAGGCGCATAGTTATTCTATGCAACGATT
>CAZMQH010000331.1:0-1901 GCA_964568245.1 uncultured Methylomarinum sp. | reverse complement strand
CTTATTGCAATAAAAACTATTCCCAATTGATACGCTGGAAAGAACAATTGAAACTTGATTCTTTAGAACAGTTATTAGCTACTTCGCTTAAACCTACCTTAATTGTTCCTGCAAATATTACTTTTTATCCAATCAGATCATCAGAGAATTTTTTATTTAAGGGGGTTGAATTTTTAGCTGATGGCTTAACGCTCAGGCAGACGGAAGAATTGCTAGTTGAAGGTAATATTGTCCTTAAAGATACTGATATGGACTTACGTATGGGTAAGCCTGTTGACCCCCATGACACCTGGAGTTGGTGGAACAAGCATTTACTCAGTATGGTTTCTGGAGAGTTTAATTCTTTAAATGAAATATTTTCCCTTTATACATCACCTAAAAATTGGAAACAAAGGTTATTGGGATATTATTTTAGAAAAAGTGCAAAGGACACGCGAAACCAGTATATGGAAGAAATTTATGCCAACGTGACAATTAATTTAAGTCACCTGGCTTCAACGCTGATTATGTATTGCATGAGTCAGGGGCAGCAACAGATAAAAAAACAATGTTTTTATAAAACACTGTATGTTGCCATTAAAGAATTACAGCACAAAAAAAATATAAATTTGCATAGAAGTTTACTTAATCCTGATGAATATAACGGTTTAGCAGAAGGAAAAAGTAAGCGATTTGAGCATTTTATCTGTGTAGCCGAGGCTTCTGGGTTGATTGTCTCTTACCATGATAATTATCAGTTTTTACCTAAGCTTTGTGAAGAAAATGATTTCGATACCATTCGAATGGAAAATTTGATCGCTGTCTATAATAACGAAGTAGAGCCAATACGCGCTGTCCGAAAGACCTTAATCCATGCTTATAAGCATTGTTTACAGGTAACGGATGAACAATTGGCAGTGTGGGCTTTTAATGACGAGCTGATTTCTTTAGCTTGGGATAAACAACGGTATTCACAGGCTAAATATCAAGATATTAATGATAAAGAACCTGCCGATGAAAACCCGATTCCATTTTTATTGAAACCCAAAAAAGCCAATGGTATCGGTGTACTTTTAATACATGGCTTATTAGCATCACCAGCGGAAGTAAGAGGTGTTGCCGAGGTATTAGTGCAGCAAGGGTATTGTGTTTTAGCCATAAGAATAAAAGGACATGGTACTTCACCCTATGATTTACGCAAACAAAGCTATGAAGACTGGTTTAATTCAGTGCAAAGAGGCTTGAAAATTATCATTGCTTATTGTGATTCGATAGTGGTGATCGGTTTTTCAACAGGCGGAGCTTTAGCGCTTAAACTGGCGGCTGAAAATAGCGATAAGGTGGTTGCGGTTATTGTGGTTGCTGTACCCATTAAGTTTGTTGATAAGTCATTTCTATTTATTCCGTTATTGCATGGTACCAATCAATTGGCTAACTGGGTTTCATCAATGAAAGGAATTAAACCTTTTCTTGAAAATGAGCCTGAACATAAAACCATTAATTATAGAAGTGTACCGGTTAAAAGTTTGTATGAGTTAAGGCGTTTAATGGACGATGTGCTGGAAAATCAGTTGCAGAAAATAGAAGTTCCCACTTTGGTTATATATGCTGCTAAAGACCCTGTTGTGGATATAGAAAGTGCTGAAATTATGATGAATAAATTAAGTACAGTATCTAAAGAATTGATTATTATTGACTCAGACCGACATGGGATTTTAATGGAAAATATTGGTGATCTTTGGGAGTCAATTAATGATTTTTTAAACCAGCAAGATTTGATTCCCTGTCCTAAGGGAGGCAGTAACAAATAATATACCCACCTCTCTTGTCTTTTTATCCCTCCTTGGCTCTTCTCAATCGGCACATAGAATGACTATGCTTCTCTTGAGAAGAGCCAAGGAGAAATAAAAATCCTGCGAGAT
>CAZMQH010000330.1:0-1925 GCA_964568245.1 uncultured Methylomarinum sp. | reverse complement strand
CCATCCCACTCTAGTTTTCAGTATTTTCTGAATTCAAGTCAAAAAAACTGGAACACCGAGTTACAGAGTTTTATCTATTATTAGCCAGGGTAAACCCTGTGATGAGTTGTATATTATTGCCACAGGTAAAGTTGAGTTATTAGATCCTGATGAGCAAGTTTTATCGGTGTTTTTAGAAACAAATCTAGCGCGCCATCCATCAGTTTATTGCTTGATAAGGGTAATGAAATTACTAAGATATTTACCATATCCAGCAGCTTTAAGGTCATCGATAGCAATAAAACGCAAGGCGGCAGAATTAATGCAATATCTCAGTCCAGTTGGTTGGGGGCCGTCATTAAAAACATGGCCTAGATGTGAGTCTGCATATTTGCTACGAATTTCAGTTCTAGGATAGAGTAAATAATAATCCGTTTTTTCAATGATATTATTGTTATTTAAAGGTTGAGTAAAACTGGGCCAGCCAGTCCCTGATTTAAATTTATCTAATGAAGAAAATAACGGCTCACCACTGACAATATCGACATAAATCCCCGCCCTTTTTTCATCCCAAAAACTATTTTTAAAGGCGGGTTCTGTTCCATCATGTTGGGTGACTTTGTATTGAAGTGCAGTTAATTTATTGCGTAATACATCAATTGACGGTTTGCTATATTTTTGTTTATCAACGGATAATAGCTTTAAATCGTCACCCCATATTTTAGTCAGATACTGATCTCTTCCTGATTTATAACGGTAATACTTATAGCGAACGGGGTTTTTTTTATAATAATCCTGATGGTAGTCTTCAGCTGCATAAAAGTTGTTAAACGCTGTGATTTCTGTGCTTATAGCAGATTCAAAGCGCCCAGAGGATTGTAGGTTTTGTTTAGATGTTTCTGCTTGTTGATATTGTTGTTTATTATGATAAAAAATAACCGGGCGGTAGTGCTTTCCTCGATCAACAAATTGACCTTCATTATCTGTTGGGTTAATTTGTCGCCAAAAGGCTTGTAGCAAACCATCGTAGGAAATTATTTTAGGGTCGTAATATACTTGTACTGCTTCTACATGCTCAGTAGTTCCTGAAGAAACTTGCTTGTAACTAGGGTTTTTAATGCTTCCACCACTAAACCCTGAAATAACTTGATATACACCAAGTACTTTTTCAAAGTCTGATTCAACACACCAAAAACACCCTCCGGCAAAAGTAGCGATAGACAGTTTGGGTGAGATGAATGATTGAGTCGTTTGTTTAGATTCTGTACCAGCTGAAATAACAAATAAGCAACAGAGAAGCGTGAGCGACGAAAGCTTTGTTTTCATACCAAGTACCTTAATTATTTAAGCGGAAATATATTGAATGATGCTGATGGTTTGTTTATTTTGATAGGTTTAAGTTCAAATAAAAAAGCAGTAGAATATATCGTTTATATTTTATGTGCTATGTTTTAAGTATAAAACTTGCTGAATAATGATTATATGACTATGAATAAAAAATTAGATGTTAAACAAAAATGGATTTCTGATGCCGCTTATTACAAGTCATTAGAACGAGACCCAATGATTGGGTCAGAGCGTATTGATTGGTTAGAAGCTGAGCAGGAATACCAGCTTCTTTATAAAAATAGGATTAAATTTGGACTTGTAAGGATTAATTGATCCATTGTTTCTAAGCTGTTCTTATAATGAACTGACAAACCTATTGATAACTGAATTAGCAGTTTCCCCCGAATTTACATAATCATCGAATAATAAGGCATGAGTTATACAGATAAAAGTAAATGCACCATGACCTTTTTTCATTAAAAATCGTTCATGTAATTGCTCATCCACGTACTTTTTATAATCATTTAAACTTAGTCAGTTATCGTTAACTGGAGTATAACAGCAAGTTTTTATACATCCCAGATCAGGCAAAACCTTGTTTTCTTATTGATTTATAT
>CAZMQH010000329.1:0-1934 GCA_964568245.1 uncultured Methylomarinum sp. | reverse complement strand
ACCATTGACCACATTATGTCTGCAACGGAAACTAAAAGAGGTGGACGTTATATATTACCCAGCCTGCGTTTAATGTCATCTGATTTAGTGATTGATGAAATTGATGATTTTACAGGCCATGATTTAATTGCCATTGGGCGACTCATTCATTTGGCGGGTATGTTGGGGCGTAAGGTGATGATTTCATCGGCAACGATTCCTCCTGATTTAGCTGAGGGTTATTTCAATGCTTACCAGCAAGGATGGAAGTTATATGCACAAACACGCCAGGTTAAACTCTTAATTGGCTGTGCATGGGTGGATGAATTTAACACTCAAGTAAAAACAGTCATAGAAACAGAGTTAAAAATATATGCGAATGAACATCAGCATTTTATTAGCAAGCGTATCACTAACCTAGAAAAGCAACCCGCGCAACGCAAAGCCAGCATTATTCCCTGTGAAACGACAGAAAACAATGCGAAAAGCATTGAAAAATCGTATTTTTCCTGTATTCAACAAGCGATTATAGAAAAACATAAACAGCATTATGATGTAGATAATAACACTCAAAAACAAGTGTCTTTTGGTGTTGTCAGAATAGCAAATATTGCCCCCTGCGTTGCATTAACGCATTATTTGGCAGAGGCAGACTGGGGTAAAGAAACAGAAATAAGAATCATGGCTTATCATAGCCAGCAAGTTTTATTATTGCGTAGTTATCAAGAAGAGCATTTAGACCAAGTATTAAAGCGAAATAAAGATTTTGGGGGGCTGGGTCATCCTCTTGTAAAATCGCATTTAGAGAGCTGTCAGAAAAAAAATGTTATTTTTATTGTTGCTGCAACACCCGTGGAAGAAGTCGGGCGAGATCATGATTTTGATTGGGCCGTGCTTGAGCCGTCTTCGTTTCGTTCCATTATTCAATTAGCAGGGAGGGTTTTGCGTCATCGTGAACATTTACCTGAAAAGCCCAATATTGCCATTATGCAATATAACCTTAAAGCCTTATTGTATGGTGATGATAAACCTGCTTACAACAAGCCGGGCTATGAAGATAAGGCCCATTTACTGGATAGTCATAATTTAAACGATTTATTATCCAATAAAATTGAACAAGCTATAAATGCTATTCCCAGAATTGAACACAACCCTAAATTGAACAACCTGTTTGCTGATTTAGAACATCGCTGCATCGCAGAACTCTTAACAGCTTACGAGCATAAAAAAGTGGCCTCATTACAAGGCTGGCTAACAGAATGCTGGTGGTTAGTGGCATTACCTCAAGAATTAACACCGTTTAGAGCAGGGGAAAAACGGCGGCTACTTTATTTAATGCCTGATAAAAAAGGATATGTATTTAAAGAAAAAGATAAAAAAGGAAAAATTACGGGTGATATAGAAAGTCTTCATCAAATTGAAGCACTTGCATTAACTGAGTTACACAAAAAACGCTTATGGCTACCACGTGGTTATGGTGAATTACTAGAAATAGTGGCAAAAAAACAAGATATTCCCCCTAGCTATCGCAGCATCACGTTATGGAGAAATAAGTTGTCGGGATTCAGATTTAGAGGGGCTTAATATTACAATGAATTATTGTGATGACTTGGGGATGGTAAAGAGCGTACCTACACCAGGTTAAAGGCTGTACGTCAAATAAAATACTGTATTATCAATGATTTAAGAGTCGTTCATATTCTGCATGATTACCAATCCATACCCATGTATATCCATCATTATCTTTTATAGCGAGGGCGCGGTAATTTTTATCCACTCTGGCAGAGTAAAGTTTACCTGTTTTTTTAAAGTGTAGTGATGGGTGGTTTGGATTTTCTTTTAGTAGTGCATAATTCTTTTTTGCTAAATACTGGGCAGATTTAGGCAACTGGTAAAAGCAAGCCCAAAATCGCATCGTTGCTTTATGCACTATATTTCTTTAAGTTTTCCATTAT
>CAZMQH010000328.1:0-1951 GCA_964568245.1 uncultured Methylomarinum sp. | reverse complement strand
TCGGGAAGTTATTCCATACACGTTCCTTAATCCCCCTTTTTAAACTGGGAGGGAATAAATTGGAGAGTAGTTAGTGTTTCGTTTTACCCTGTTTATAATTCTTTTTTTACTATCACCTATTAGCATGGCTTTATCCTATACCATTGAATTATCTGAGGCACAGCTTCAAAAAAAAGTCATGGCCATGATGCCAATAGAAAAGAACAAGCTGTTTTTCAAGATAATATTGTCTGATCCAAAAATAGAATTACTTGATGGTAGTAATGAAATTGGTGTTTTTACCCATATTGAAATTGATTCTAAAATTGGGATTAAAGGAACAGGACGAGCAAAAATAACAGGGTCTTTAAGTTATAACCCTGAATCAAATGAGTTTTTCTTTAAAAACACTAAAATAGAAAAGTTAGAAATTGATAATGTTTCAGAAAAAAATAATCAACAGATAAAAGCCTGGGTTCAGACTGTAGCTAGTAAAGTTCTAGAAAAACACTCTGTGTACAGGCTTAAAGACGATAATTTAAAGCATAAATTAGCCAAGGCTGTGTTGCAATCTATATCCGTTAAAGATAAAAAGTTATTACTAAAATTGAGTGTACTTCAACAATGATTATTCTATGGACAGATGCACTTATCTATATCTTAGTGCTGACAAGTTTTGTGGCAGGCTTTTTTATCTGCCGAAAACCACATTTTCAACGCCCTTTAAAGAAAATATCAGCCAGTAAGACCGGCATGATTTCGTTACTGTTTTTAGTCTTCTTTATTGTTATCGGTTTGTTAGATTCAATTCATTTTAAAGAAACTGAAGGGCGAACGCATGAAATTATTAGCCTGTTAGATTATTGGGCAAAACCTTTACGCTCGCAAAATGAAAAAACCTATTCAGCCCCATTCTCTGCCTATTTATACAGTAAGGAAATGGTGATTATGGCGGATGGGAATACTCATTGGAGATACCCACGTTTGAAATTTGGAGGCTCTCATCTACAGAACCCTGAAATGGACGGTATGTCAGATGTATTGCTCAAAGCGGCGACAGGGTTTGGAAAGGGGGCGGGGTTATTTATTTTATTTATTGTTTTGTTATGGAGTTACTTGCATGATCGACATAAATACTTATTAAAGGGGTCTACCGCCAAAGCTGTTTGGGGTACGGTGTTTTTATTGATTTCAACGGCTTATATGTTGATTTATTTGTCGGGCTATTATCATGTATTGGGCACTGATAAAGTAGGTGAAGATGTTTTTTACCAAACCATTAAAAGTATTCGAACTGGCTTGGTCATTGGCTCACTAACTACTCTGATTATGTTACCTTTAGCCATTGTTTTTGGTATTATGGCTGGTTTTTTTAGAGGCTGGGTAGATGATGTTATTCAATATATCTACACCACGCTTAATTCTATTCCCAGCGTGTTATTAATCGCGGCTTCTATCTTGATGGTTCAAGTGTATATGTCGAATCATGCTGAAGACTTTAATAGTTTGATTGTGCGCTCTGATATGCGGCTATTGTTTTTATGCTTAATTTTAGGCATGACCAGCTGGACAGGGTTGTGCCGCATGCTACGAGCTGAAACCCTTAAATTAAGAGAAATGGAATATGTACAAGCGGCTCAAGCGCTAGGTGTTAAACAAAGCACGATTTTAATCAGACATATCTTGCCGAATGTGATGCATATCGTCTTAATCTCAGTGGTCTTGGATTTTAGTTCACTGGTTCTAGCTGAAGCGGTATTGTCATATATCAATATCGGGGTTGATCCAACCACCTACAGTTGGGGGAATATGATTAATGGCGCACGTCTGGAAATGGCAAGAGATCCTATAGTCTGGTGGTCATTATTAGCATCTTTTGTGTTTATGTTTGGGCTTGTATTAGCCGCAAACTTATTTGCCGATACAGTAAGAAATGCATTCGATCCTAGACGTGCGGAGCAGGGCGAGTAAA
>CAZMQH010000327.1:0-1952 GCA_964568245.1 uncultured Methylomarinum sp. | reverse complement strand
AGAGAGATATTTTTGATATTATGAAGAGATTAATGATTTGGTGTACAAAATCAGGTTTTTGTACACCTTGATTAAATTATACTTCAGGTCGCAGGTCTTCAACCTAAAGCAATCTATTTTATTTCATGCACGATGATTCTAAACTTAATTTTTAGCAATTAAACCTTTAACGGCTTGCAATAAATCAGCAGGAAGCACGATTGTTTTTGAGTTATCTGATTCAGCAAGTTCCTTCATCGCCTCAATATACTTTTCACCCAATAAGAAGGTTGCTGGTAACTCTTTATCTTTAATTGCCGCAGAAATACTTTCAATCGCTTTACTATTTGCTTCGGCAAGTAGAATTTTTGCTTCGGCATCTCGGCGAGATGCCTCTAATCTACCTTCCGCTTCAAGTATTGCCGATTGTTTCATACCTTCCGCTCTAGTGACAGCCGCTCGTCTTTCCCGTTCAGCCGCACTCTGCTCTTCCATTGATGCCTGCATGGTTGGTGAGGGATTAATATCTTGAATTTCTACCGTTTTTAAAGTAATTCCCCAATCAGCAATATCATCAGAAATATTATCTTTTAATTTAGTTTTAACATGCTCCCTAGAAGAAAGAACTTCATCTAAAGTCATTTCACCAATAATAGATCTTAATGCTGTTTGAATCAGTTTTTCAATAGCCATCACAAAATCTTCTACCCCATAAACTGCTTTTTCAGGGGATATAATATTAATATAGGCAATAGCATTAGCAACAATGACTGCATTATCTTTGGTAATCACTTCTTGGCTAGGGATATCCAGCACAATGTCTTTTGTGGTTAGTCTGTCTGCAACTGAATCAACGTAGGGGATAATATAGTTGAGCCCTGGGGTTAAGGTACTATGGTATTTTCCCAGTCGCTGCACAATATGCTTATAACCTTGAGGTACAATTCTAACGCCTTTGATTACAGTGACAATAAGTACAATCATTAAAATAACAACAATCGATAAACCTTCCATCTTTAGCCTCTTATATTAAAAAATTATGGTGATTAACAAAACATAGGTAATAATTTACAACATGGAAATAAGGCTTTAGTCATTGTAAAAGCCAATACTTTCACCTCTCTTTAGCTTAGGAACGCGCACGGAATAACTTGAGCAACTGGCGCAGGATTTTTGTTCGTATTCAACTAACACATGGATGTGTGTAGGTAGAGTAATGCAGGAGCAATTACCGAGGCGTATAAATAAGCGCATAGCAAGCTACGCAACTATTTATACAACGCGGAAGACGGACAAAAAGACAAGTTAGTTGCTCAAGTTATTTCGTGCACGTTCCTTAGTACGCCTACGGCTAGGCCAAAGACTCACGTCCAAAAGATAAGCTATAAATTAGATTATTTTAATTTATTAACAATCAATGAATTTCCTGAAAATTCTTTTACTAATACGCGTGTACCAACCTCAAGCGCATCTTCACAAATAAATTGCCATTCATCGGCCCCTAGGATAGGCGCAGGAAAGCGTAAAGTGCCTCGGCCGTCGTGTACAGGATTAAACTCAATAACGGTTCCAACCTGTCCCAACATTTTTTCTCGAGACATACCTGATAAAGTTTTGTTTTTTAAACGTGGAGAAATCCACTTAAACCAGGCGAATACATTAAAAGCAGATAAAAAAACCCACAGTAAAATTTGAATTGTGAGAGGGATTTCCATTACCAGTAACAATAGCCCAACAGCTATAGCACTCAGCCCAAACCACAGCAAAACAAAGCTCAGTACAAAAATTTCGCTGACTGATAGTAGTAAGCCAAAAATAATCCAATGCCAATATTCTATGGTGAAATTTAACCCATCTATCATTTTAGATACCTAAAGATAAAGCTTTCTTGTGATTTATTGTAGCTGAAAAAGGAGGGGTGTGAAATAAATATTGTAGGGCGGACTGAAGTCCGCTCTACAAAGGGAGATTTA
>CAZMQH010000326.1:0-1989 GCA_964568245.1 uncultured Methylomarinum sp. | reverse complement strand
GTTAAATTAAGCTCATCCATTTTTCTCCGTAATGTTTGTGTTTAGCACTTCCAGCACTAATCTGCTTTTAAATTCAGCACGATACGTGGTTCTTTTTTTGCTCATTATTCCGCTCCAATTTTCTAGGAATATTAACTAAATCGGAATAAAATGTCTGGCTTTTGTTGTCTGAATTTGTTGGGGCATTATAAAAATATCATTCCCAATATTTTCAATCATTTTTAAAAATAAAGGCTGTTCATCCTCATTATCCAAGTCACTATCAATATTCATCTGTAGAATTCCTGAAAATAAGTCTGAAAATGCTTGCTGTGGCTGAGAAAACGAATCTAACATGGCTTCAGTATCAGCCATCAATGCTTTTGTTTCTGCGATAAAATTACCGGCCTGTTTTAATAAGTCAGGATTAATATTTTGTCCTAGCATAGCCGTTTGTTGATACGCGGTAACAGCACGAACCGACTGTTCTTTTCTTAACTCCATCGAAAATCCAGCAATTTGTTCAGTATCAAAGCCTACTTTTTGCGCATGTTTAAAAGCAGATTTAACATTACCTTTAAAAAAATCATCACTAACTTTGCTCATTTTATTAATCAGATCCGCAAGTGACTTTTGTTCACCTTCATTCAAATCACCTTCAATACTGATGTTAAAACTAGATTCAGATGAATTGTTTTTACTATAAACAGCGATATAGTCACTCCCTTGCTCTGCTTGCAGCACACCACGACGACTACTTTTCGACTCATTAAGGTTGATAGTTATTACATCCCCTTCTTTAGTGGTGATTTGAATATCAGCCGAATGGCTAATACTAGTCGAAACCGCTTGTAGCGACATTTTTGAGGTAACCTCTTTAGAGTTTGCTGTTTCTAGCCGCTTATTGGGATGATATGAATCATCGGCCAATCGGTTCTTATGCTTTTCCCCCTCTAGCCTTTTATCTTTAGCATGATGATTCGAATCATGCCCTCTAACAATGGGCTGTGGAAAAGAAAATAATGGTGAAACTGTGTGAGTATTCATAGCAAAGCACTTATATTTGAGGGTATACGTATAATTTAGCGGCAGTTCACACTAAAACTTTAATAAAGCAAGAATTCAACTTATATTTGGCTGTTTCATTTGATTTTCTATCCAAGCAATTCTATGATTGGAGCATCATCTTGCTTTGCCCCTAACACTTCTTCTAATTCAATTAAGAGGTTATATAAAATGAATACTCCCCTTTCTCGATTCACTATTTTATTTAGTGCCATTTTGGCATTCAGTCCCTTTGTCCATTCTGCTGATTTAGATGCAGGTAAAAATAAAGCTGCGCTCTGCCAAGGCTGCCATGGCATAAATGGACAAAGTCAAAGTGCCTATTACCCGAGCTTAGCAGGACAACGCGCTTTATACCTTGAAAACCAGCTCATAGCATTTCAATCAGGAAAACGAATAAACCCGATGATGCAATCTATGGCAGCAAACCTAAGCAAACAAGGTATTAAAAATGTTGCTGCTTTTTTTGCTAGCCAGCCGCTAGAAAAAGGCAATAACAGTGCAGCTGAGGATATAAAGGGGAAAAGTAAAGTCGCTATGTGTCTAGGCTGTCATGGCAGTAACGCTCAAGGCCGCTCTAGTTTCCCTAGACTTGCAGGCCAGCAAGCTGCCTACCTAAAAAAACAATTGCTTAACTTTAAAAACAAGACCCGAAAAGGAGGTCCAATGAATAGTATTACGTCTTCATTATCCGAACAGGACATTGATGAAATATCAGCTTACCTTGGTAATTTATAGCCTTACTCATTCAGAGTATTAATCATTCCATACGTTTTGTCATTCTAGCTTTCCCCTCATCCCAGCCTTCTCTCTTTGGAGAAGGCGATAAGGTCTGAAAACTTTTGGAACGATTAAAAATCGCTAAATACAAAAAAGGGGGGGGTTCCGCCTTTTTTATGCCTGTTGATAGCTTTGAAAACAGCCAAAGCAAGCAAAATGATTTAT
>CAZMQH010000325.1:0-2002 GCA_964568245.1 uncultured Methylomarinum sp. | reverse complement strand
CTTAAAGGATAATGTCGAAACACCCAGTTTATTTGTTGATTTGTCTCGTTAACCAAGCGCTTTAAATCGGGATGAATTTTACGACAATAAGGGCATTCAAAATCAGAAAATTCAATAATACTAATTGCTGCGTTGGGATTGCCGTAGATGTGATCCTGTGTTGTTGAAACAGGTCTTATGATTTGTTTAGCCTTAACTTTTATTTTGTTCTGTCTTTTGGTTTTCTGCCGACTTTTTAATTTATTTTTTTCAACTTCATATAACTTTATTTCCTTAATTAGTTGTTGTTTTAAAGCTGGGATTTGTAACAATTCGCTTAGAATTTCTTGCTTTAAAGCTTGATGTTCTGCTTGGTAAAAAGCAAAACAATAGCTACTGAGCATAAAAAATAAGTAAGGGAGTCAGTCATAAAAAAGGACTGCTTAGACAACTAAGCAGTCCTTTTTTATTTTACAGAACATATCGAGAGCAAGGCGCTATAAAATCCGCATCCGTAACCGCGCGAAGTATACCTAACTGTTTTAGCATCTCAGCTATCGGCAAGAACTCACTTTCTAACAGCAGCAACCACAGAAATTTCAACCAATAGTTCAGGCCTTGCCATACTAGCCGAAACACAAGCTCGCGAAGGTGAATAGCCTTCAATAACCCAGGCATCCCATACTGCATTCATTTCAGCAAAATACTTCATATCTTTAACGTAAATTGTTGCAGATAAAATATGCTCTCTATCACTCCCTGCTTGTTGTAACAGATCATCCACTTTATCAAGCATGCTGCTGGTTTGCTCTTTAATACCTGCATCTGAATCTTTAGCCACCTGCCCGCATAAATAAATCGTATCATTATGAATGACGATTTTACTCATCCGTCGACGTTCTGTTCCTATTCTATTAATAGTCATTATTTTTCCTAATTAAAACGGCCAATATGAAAGGGTTTTATCGGTAATTCTGCTTGTCCATCAAGTATCAATTGCGACATAATTTTTCCTATCACGGGAGACAGTTGAAACCCATGAGCTGAAAACCCAAAAGCGTGATATGCATTATTATGTGTTTGAGACTGGCTAATTACGGGGATGTTATCTGGCATATAGCCTTCTATTCCAGCCCATGCTCTTACAATGTGTACATTTTTTAATTGAGGAAAAAAACTAACTACCGTATCGGCACTTTCAGCCAATTGAGCCCAGTCAATATCTGTTTTTTCCTTCTTAAAATTCAACTTGGCAACCAGTGCTCCACCAATAATTAAACTGCCATTTTGCATTTGTTTAAATGATAATTTGCGGCTTGCCGCCCCCATTACAGGATCAACAAAATGTGGTAAACGCTCTGTCACCATTAACATTAATGCTTTGGCTGTTAAAGGCACAGATTCATCCAATAAAGTAGCAAACTTATTTGCCCAAGCCCCTGCACAATTCACTAAAATAGAACTGCTAAAAATTCCTTCTGAGGTTTTAAGCTTCCAGCTTTCGCCTTCTTTTTCGATATTAAAAACTTCTGTGGATGAATAATATTTAACACCCAATGATTCTGCTTTACGACGAAAGGCAGTTAAAGCATGATAAGGGCGTGCATAGCCATCTGTTCGGTTAATTAAAGCACCAACACAGCCCTCGCCTAATGCTGGGACTAGTTGATACAACTCACTCTTGTCTATAATTTCTTCATGTTCATAGCCAAGTGATCGCACCATGGCGGCACGTTGCTCCAGCTTTTCCATATCAGCTTTATTTTCTGCCACTCTAATCTGACCAGGGAATCGTGCATCACAATCAGAATCAACTAGAGATTCGATATCTCGCCACATTTTAGAGGCTTCTACTGATAATGGAATTTCTGCAGGATCACGGTTTAATAATCTTAAGCCCCCCGCACTAACACCTGAGGAATGTCTGCCTGGGCTGGCCTTTTCAATCACGGTGCAATGACATCCTCGCATAGCTAATTGCAATGCGATAGATGAGCCCATCAATCCACCACCAATAATTAAT
>CAZMQH010000324.1:0-2034 GCA_964568245.1 uncultured Methylomarinum sp. | reverse complement strand
GCGTGGGAACAAGCACTTCACTAAAGCAACAATTAAAAACTGGAACATTGAGTATAAAGAAGGTATTTTACTCAATAACAGGCTAGATGAGGCGGCTTAAAACTTAGGAATAAGAAAATTGAAATAATTGTCTTGACTATTTGGGGGGCTACACTTTGTCAATACACTGAAGAGCTTGGTATTAAAGAAAAGTCGGGGGTATTAGCTTCAATGCAAACACGCGAAGCCTTCTTGAGCACTCCTGATAAAAAATTAGAAGAACAAAAGATATCTCTAGATGCTCATCATTTTAATCCAATAACAACATTTCAAATTCATCAAGCTAATGGCATTTATGTAACTCAGGTTAAAGAGAATCAAGCGATATTTCTGAAACAATGTAGTGAAACCTGACACTTTGATACCTCTTATTATGTGAACAATTCCGCGATTGAATCTAGCTCGATACAAGCACTGACGGAAGGATTGGCGGGTACTAGGAGGCTGTCCGAGAATAGACAATCTGCTACGGAAAAAGCCCTTTTGGCCATTTTTTCCGTTCATTTTCGTTAAATAGCGCAACTATTCGCCTCAAATAAACGAAAAAACTGACTCAAAAGGGCTTTCCCTCGCGACGATTTCTATTCTCGGACAGCCTCCTAGTCGTTGTCACTGGGGCGTGGAATCCAATAATTGGATTCGTGATGTTACGTTTAATGAAGATCACATCAAAACAAAAGCAGGCAACCAAGCGCAGATTATGGCTTTGCTGCGTGGTCTTGTTATTTAGCTGATCAGAAAGACATCACCCAAAAACTTTCAGGCTGCTATAGCGAATTTTTCCAATTCAATGGCTAGCCTAAAATCAATGCTCAGGCAAGTAAAGTTTTTATGAGAAAGCCGTGGGTAGTCCACTGACTTGAATGTTAGTTCTCGGACTGCCTCCGAGCTTTTGGCCTTGTTACATTTTGCACACAAAAATAGGCGGCTTTATCAAAGCGCATTGATACAGAGCGCGTTATTTTATTTTCTAGCAAGAACTTATCCATTTCTCGTTCAGTTAACCCCTTTACCACTCTTTTTGCAATGCAAGAACACGGTTTAGAAAAGCGTAATCTATCTATATCCTTATTAATAGAGTTTCTAATTTCTTTTTTAATACACTGCTCAGCAAACGCCTGTTCAAATTTCAACTTTCTTGAGACAGGCGTTTGCTGTAATTTATTAACAGAGCAGCTCGACATAAAACTTATTAAGCATACGACTATACATATAGTTTTAATCGGCATTGGATATTATCTATTATTGAAAGCGGGTGATTTTAGGCTCTGCTACTTTTTGAGACTCTTGAACACACTCATAAGCTGCCGCATCATATTTTATTTGGAAAGCCCGAACATGATTATCTTCCTTTAAAAACTCATCAGCTTCTTGGTCGGTTAATTTATTATCCATATGGTCAGCAATACAAGCACAGGTCTTTTCAATATAACTCATATCTGTTTTATTTTCGCCTTCAATAGCGACTTCTCTAGCAATACAGTCTTTAGTAAATTCTTTTTTAAATTTACCTTTTTCTACCCAATTCGCTTTATCGACAGGTGTAGACATTTCCATATAATGCTGAGCATCGCCTAATTTATTAGCCGTCATATTCTTATTATTACCAACCATAGTTTTGGCAACAGTGACATTTGTGGTGACAACTTCTTTTGTACTATTTTCATCAGAGCAAGCAGATAAAAACATCGCTGCAAACAACGGTAAAACAACCAACAACCGATTTGATGTATTTGTAATATGACTCATCTTTATAAACCTTGGATAAATTAACAGAATATATTTTTTAACATGAGGGCCTAATAAGCTAAACATTTTAGCCCTACATAAAAACAGCCCACTTATTGCAAGGGTTATTACCCTCACTTATTTTTGTATTATAACTCTTTTATATGGAAAATTTTCTGCTTGACTAATCTTACCCATGCTTTAGAAAAAAAATATTATAGTAATTACTTGTACATTTACTCATCTAGAGCTACTTTTCTAATAAGG
>CAZMQH010000323.1:0-2038 GCA_964568245.1 uncultured Methylomarinum sp. | reverse complement strand
ACGAACAAAAATCCTGCGCCAGTTGCTCAAGTTATTCCGTGCGCGTTCCTAAGTAGGAATGCATGTGTTTGTAGAGACAAGGCATGCCTTGTCTCTACTGGATGATTATATAGAAACCTAAATATTCTCAAACTCAATATTCTCAGCACCATTAAGCACCACAAAATGTTTTCCTTTTGCTCTGGAAATTAAAGTAACACCCGATTGCTTAGCCATATCCAATCCCATCTGAGTGGCACCAGAACGGGATAATAAAATAGGAATTCCCATTTGCGCGACTTTTATCACCATTTCAGAGGTTAATCTGCCTGTGGTATAAAAAATTTTATCATCACCAGAAATATCATTTATCCACATATAACCAGCAATAGAATCTACTGCATTATGTCTGCCTACATCTTCAACAAAAAAATCAATCTGGCTGCCTGTACATAAAGCACAACCATGGACAGCCCCCGCTTTTTTATAGACCTCATTATGATGCCTTAAAGAATCTAATAAGCCATAAATAACGGATTGTTTAATCACCAATTTTGCAACGGTAATATCTTTTAACTTATCCATTAAGCGACCAAACACAGTGCCTTGACCACAACCAGTCGTCACCGTTCTTTGTTCCATTTGTTTAGAAAAGTCAGAGGTTTGGTGTTCAGTCACCACTGCAACCGCTTCAGTTTCCCAGTCTACTTGAACCACTTTAATTTCATTGATAGCTTCAAAAAAACCCTGGTTTTTTAAATAGCCTAAAGTTAATAATTCAGGATGTGTTCCCATGGTCATTAAGGTCACTATTTCTTGTTTATCCACATAAAGGGTTAATGCTCGCTCCCCGACTAATTCAAGCTGTCTTTCATTACCTAATTCATCAATGCCAATCACGGTATTAGAAAAACCTAAACCAGCATCTGAAAGTTCAGGCTTCATAGATTTAGACATTTTTGTCATTCTCCAAAGCATTCAGTTCATCTAATGTATTGATATTTAAAAAAATATCAGCATCATCACTAAAATCCACTTTAAGCAGGTTATGCTGAGCTAGCCATAAATCAATTTTACGATCCCCCCGCTCTAAATATTGTTTGAGACTGGCTTGCAAAGAAGTTTTTAAGGCTAAAAATACAGGATGAATGCGTTCTCCATCAAATGCCACCGTAATATCTGCATTGTTTTCTGTTAATGCATCAATCAGTTGAGTTAAGTGTTCCGCTCTAATTAAAGGCGAATCACACGGCATAACACATAAAATATCGGTTTTAGCATTTTCCATAGCAGATAAAACACCCGCCAACGGCCCATCAAAACTATCGGTTTGGTCAGAAATGACTGGATAACCTAGTTTTTTATACTCAGCCAAATTACGATTTGCATTGATAAACACAGTTGAAGCCACTTGAGCGATAGCATCAATCGCATAACTCACCATCGGTCTGTTATTATAATCAACCAAACCTTTATCTTGATTGTTCATACGTCGTGCCAAGCCACCAGCTAACACCACACCAGTCACTTTGTTTTGATCATTCATCATTATTTATATTATAAGAATGTTAATTAAATTACTCATCTCCGCAATTTTACTCTTAATTAGCGGCTGCGTGTCTCAAATACCCGCTACAATCAGTGAAACGTTTCAATATTACCAAGCCGAAACCCAAAAACCATATGATGATGTATTAGCGGAGTTAGAAATTGCTATTGCAGAGCATAATTTTCGTATTACAGGACATAGCAGAGTAGGAAAAGTGATTAGAGAGAGAGGAACTAAAAACTTCCCTAATTATGATACGGTACAATTTTGTAATCTAACACACGCAAAAACCTTACTTCAGCTATCACCCCACGCGATAAGTTACATGCCTTGTAATGTTGTAATCTATGATTTTGATGGGAAAACAATCATCAAAACCCATCTATTACCCACCAATACTAACAACCAACAACTTAATCAGTTTTCTGAAAAAATGAATTTAAAACTTAAACAAATTGTTGATTTTTCGGCTGAAGAATAAGTGTTTTTCAAGTGTTTTCTATTGCTATT
>CAZMQH010000322.1:0-2050 GCA_964568245.1 uncultured Methylomarinum sp. | reverse complement strand
CTAGTAACTTTATTCTAGGCAGTTTTTTTGATGCGCCTGCCGACCGGAGTTTGCTATTATTTTCTAAACCAACAATTTCAAATTTATTGAATGCATTAATGGCTGAATATTGACAACTTGGATCAAATTCACCCAATTGTAATTGTCGCTGATTTTTCTTAGCTATCCATGGTTCAACGGCTAGAGGCCATAATGCAATTTCTTTTTCAGCCACTGTTTTTATATTGCAACTATGATTAACTACCAATCCTGTTTTCAAGTTGATTTTGATAGTCATCGGATTCATTTCCCATAGCCCTTTTTCATGATGAGGTAAGGTTAAGGGAATATTATTATTTAATATCCATGTCTGTTTTTTTTCATGGCATAAATCAGACTTTGTTTCTGATTGTTTTTTTCCTAATGGCCAGCAAATTGTTTGCTTGGTAACCGAGCTTGGTTGTTTAAATCGACCTTTTTGAGGAAGCCTGTCAGAAATTAAAAATAACAAGGGGGAAGCAGTCTCTGCACCATAGTATCCAGGCAAAGATGAACCATCAGGCCTGCCAACCCAGACACCCACTGTATAAGTCGGTGTTACCCCTATACTCCAAAAATCTCGATGACCATAACTAGTCCCCGTTTTCCATGCCAAATGATTGGGATTATTACTGGATAAAATATTTTGTATTATCCAAGCTGATCCTTCAGACAATAAATAGCGATGTGCCAACTTAGTATTTTCAGTAAATCTTATTTTTCCAGCCAAGCCACCATTAGCTAACGCAGTATAACTACCCACTAAAGTTTCAAGGCTACTACCCACACCACCGAGAATAACGGAAAGGTTCGATTTTGCATTTTGATTAAATTGCAGTTTTAAGCCAGCATTTTTTAACCTACTAACAAATAAATCAGGACTTAAATGATACAGCACTTGCACAGCTGGAATATTTAGAGAACGCGTTAAGGCCTGCTTTACACTAACTGGACCATTGAACCCTCGACTAAAATTTTGCGGTTTGTATCCATCAAACGACAAAGGCGCATCCATTAATAAAGATTCTGAATGAATTAGCCCTTCATCAATCGCTATCCCATATAAAAAAGGTTTTAAAGTCGAGCCAGGTGAGCGAAGCGCTTTAATCATATCAACATGACCTAAGCGACTGGCATCAAAAAAATCAGCCGAACCGACATAAGCTTTAACTTTTAATGTTTTATTTTCGACTATTAAAACCGCCGCTGAGGTTTTCTCTGGCAACTGCTGAACATAATTTTTCACCAATTCAGCCACCCCCAATTGCATATCCATATCCAAGGTTGTTTTAATAACGAGCTTATCTTTTATTTCAGACTTTAAACGCCTAGCAAGCAAAGGAGCAATAATAACCTGTCGGTGATGCTGAGCAATAATAGGCTCTTGTATAGCGTCATTAATTATTTGTTTTGGCCACACGGATTGTGTGGCTAAACGCTGCAACACTTTATTCCGAACCTGCATGGCACGACTAGGGTATCGATCAGGTCGGTTTCGGCTCGGAGCTTGTGGTAGTACCGCCAATAAAGCAGCTTCAGCATGACTAAGCTCTAATGCAGATTTTCCTAAATAGGTATAACTAGCCGCTTGCACCCCTTCGAGTGTGCCACCAAAAGGCGCATAATTAAGATAATATTCTAGGATTTCTGCTTTACTAAAATAGAACTCTAATTGTAAGGCAGTCGCTATTTGCTTAACTTTTCCAGAAATTGACCGTGAATGAGGCCTGATCAACCGAGCAACTTGCATGGTTAAGGTTGACCCACCAGAAATTATTTTATTGCTTGTTATATTCTGCATAACAGCCCTTATTATTGATATTGGATTAACACCTAAATGATGCCAAAACCAACGATCTTCATAATGAACTAATGCTTGTATATACAGCGGTGAAACTTGTTTAATCTTGACTGAATATCGCCAGACTCCTTGCTTATCAGCAAAGGAACGCAGAGGTGTACCGTCTTGTGCTGTGATGACTTTGGCAAACTGCTGCTTGTTAAGCGATATGGGATAATAAAAATCAACTAG
>CAZMQH010000321.1:0-2052 GCA_964568245.1 uncultured Methylomarinum sp. | reverse complement strand
TTTAAGGTATCTTGCTCATTAGATAAGGCACAACTATCAACAGTTTGTAAATTTGCTTTTTCAACTTCTGCATCTAATTTTAGCGGGTCAGCTTGTAACGCTTTTTTAAGTCGGTTAGAAATAGTCCCCCGTACTGATTTTTCTTTTAACTTTAACGGTGTCGCTGTTTCGGTGCGATTTGCCCATGTTGTACCGTAAAAATAGCCATCCGAGGGTACTAATTTCTTTTCAAATGCTAAGACAGATGCAATTTTATTATTTTTAGCCATGATTTTTCCTAGTGATTAGTTGATTTTTGCTGACAAAGGTAAAGGTTATTTTCTATATCGACATGATAAGACCAAAGCATGTCATTTAAGGTTTGAATTTGATAGGGCATTTTAAATTCGCCTAATGTTAAGACGCTTTCTGCAAAGCGGTGCGGGGTATCTGCATCACGTTGATTTTTTGCTAAGCCTAGCTCACTAATACCTTGAAAACCTGTGGCAATAGGCACTATCCAACCTGATGTTTTACGTTTTGCTGCCCACTGTATTTCATCAGCTTTATTGTCATGTGTAATGATTTCACTGCGATTTTTTACTGTTAAGTAATCAAGTAAAGCATTAATCGCATCGGGGGCATCTTGTTTTTGCATTGCTTCCAGCATTAAGTCGCGCCGTTCTATTAATACATAAGAGGGCATGAGTTTTCTAATGAGTTTTTTGTAATCGTCTTCTGAGTCATCAGACTGTAATTCAGGTGGGTAAAATTCTAATATATCGCCTCCTGCTAGCTTTAAGCGATGTAGTTGTTGGGTTATCTCTATAATTAACCTATCTGAATCAACTCCCCACCCAAGCTCTTCATATTCAATCACCAATGAAATGGTTAAATGACACCGCGCTTCTTCTATAAATGAAGGTCTGCTACCTGTTTTAGTCAGGGGATTACCAGTACTAATAATAGAAGCAACATAATCTCCTTGCCCTTTGTGAGTTTGTAAATCTATTTGTTGGCAAGCAACGGCAACACCCGTAAATTTTAAATCAGGATAATTAGTCGCATTTAATTTACGCTGTAAAGCATGAACCCCCCCTAGCCATGCTGTCATAGCAGGAAAGCCTATGGTATATGGACTGGATAAGGCGTTGGCATTTTGAATTTTAATGTTAGGGATTAAAATTAAACTGCTCATAATAAGCCCTCTTTTTGTTCTTCAATTAAAGTTTTAATATGCAGCATTTCGGTATTGATGAGGTTATTTCCTATTACTTTTTCATAGGAATGAATAAACCAGCGTGCAAATTCTTTTATCAGTGTATCAAGCCATTCGGTATCGTCTTCACGCTGTTGTTGATAGCCAAGGTCTAACCATATTTTTTGATGTGCTTTTAAGTTAGTTTTATCTGACCAACCTGCATCTAGTTGACGTAATGCCCATGATTTTTCAATCACTTGAGAAATAACAAAGCGGATAACATTATCAATTCCTAAGCGGATGTTAATATTGTTTATATCTGGTTGTATTAGCTTTTCTAATGATTTGAAGCTCTCCGTATAATTTTTAAAATAAAGCGTATTACCAAAGAAATTTGTTTTAGGAATACGAGTGGATTGCTTGTTTAATACAGGCGGCATTGAGGGCAGTAAATAAGCAATCCCTCCATTTTTATTATTTAACACACTAATGTTTTGAGGTTTTGTTCCTCCATAACCGATAGCGGTTAAGCCATAAATTTCATCAAACCCTGTTTCATTGAAAGTGTTTTTCTTTTTATCTTCACGAGATTTCTTAGTTTTTTCAGAGAAACGAATATCATTAAGTTGGTTTTTCAACTCATACAATAAGCCTGATGATGTCAGTAAAGATAGTAAGTGATACCCTTTACCTACAGGAAAAAAAACCTGTTTAATTAAATCACTGGTTATCTTTTGTTTATTTTCATCTTCTTTAATGGCTAATAAACCACTTTTAATTTCATCATAAGTAAAATTCGGGCAAACTAATTGATTCTTTATACTCTCTGTATCTTGCTCAAGGTGTTCAAAAATAGTTTTATTATCTGATAA
>CAZMQH010000320.1:0-2080 GCA_964568245.1 uncultured Methylomarinum sp. | reverse complement strand
TTTTTATTTCTCCTTGGCTGTTCTCAAGAGAAGCATAGTCACTCTATGTGCCGATTGAGAACAGCCAAGGAGGGATAAAAAGACAAGAGAGATGGGTATATTATTTATTACTGCCTCCCTCAGCTGGAATTAAATACAATTTAAGCCAAAATTTATGCTTATCATGTTTCTAACATCTGTCGAAAAACAAGAAAGAAGAGTAAATATGGCGTGCTTTAAAAACTTTCTTTATAATAGCTAACTATTAATGTAAATAATTCCATCTTGATAGCTTGAAAAAACTCATCAAGACCAGTCAAATTCTATATAAGTCAATAATTAATGAAAATTGTTAAAGGAGAACTTGCCATTGGGCGGTTTCTCGTTCCTTATCGTATCTACGGTGAATCCGAAAAACACATAGTCTGTATTAGCGGTGCCAAACAAACTATGGCTGCTTGGCGTTCATTCGTTAGTCACTTTATAGCTGATTATTCAATTGTTGTTTTCGATTTACCTGGTCAAGGTAGAGCAACTATTTTATCAGGTGACCCTGGCATTTCATTCGATGAACAAATTGAAGTGTTACACACTGTTATATTAGAAACAACACCTAGAAATAACTCCACAGTGTTAGCGGCGGCTTCATGGGGAACTATTATTGCGGCGGCATTAGCAGCTCGTTACCCTGAACTCGTTGACAAGATGATATTAGGTAGCTTTGGCGCCAAACCAAGTAAAGCGATTATTGCGGCTATTAGGGAAGGACAAGGGCTTTTTGATGGTGATAAGCCTGATGAAATTGCCCCATTAATGATCAAGACATTTGGCCAACAAATTCCTGATTCGCATAAAAAGCAAATGATTTTGCAATTTAAAGGCATGAGTAGAGAAGATCTACTTAGCTTTTATGAACATTGTAAATTTGTTGAACAAGCAACAGATATTGAAGAGTTTGTCACGCTAAGTAACATTACAGCTTCGACCTATATCGCTATTGGTGAATTTGATGCCATTATTGATATTGATGATATTGAAGAGGCTTCAAAGAGAATTCCTAATTGTGAATTCAAAATGGTTCCAGGTGCTGGCCACTTTCTACATTGGGAAGAGCCTAGCATTCTCAACTTTTACAGTGAATTTCTAGCAAAATAAGAGCATGACCGAGTCAGAGCGATCCACAGCAACTATACAATTAGCAAATGTTGACAGAGTTTCAAACATCAGTCGCAAGGATTTTTCTGATTGTTACTTCACCCCGTTACAACCACTGATTATTGAAGATATTGCTAAATCATGGCCTGCATTAAAAAAATGGACGCCAGATTTTTTTAAACAGCAACATGGTGACCATCTAGTTAAAGTCTACAACGAAAGTTTTGTTGAGGCGGGGGACAGTTATATGGCTCAAGTAAGATCTATCCCACTAAGGGAGTTTATTGATGCGGTGATGACAACCACCCAAGATTTACGCATGTTCCTGTATAACATTAAATCTGGGATTCCTGAATTAGTAAATGATATTGTTTATCCTGATTTAGTTGATGGCTTATCAAAACAGTTTGTTTTTATGTTCTTTGGCTGTAAAGACTCAGTCACACAGATGCACTTTGACATTGATATGTCACATGTTTTTCATACCGCTATCTTCGGCAGAAAAACAATTACTCTATTCCCTTTTGAGGATGGAGAAAACTTACATCGCTACCCCTTTACATGCAGAAGTTATTTAGACGTTCACCAGCCTAATTTTGAAGCATACCCAGGCTTAAAACATGCACAAGGTTACCGAGTAATACTTGAACCAGGGGAAACACTCTATATTCCTGCGGGCTACTGGCATCACTTTGTTTATGAAGAAGCTTCATGTGCTATTTCTCTTCGCTGTCCTAATCAAACATGGCAAGGTAAATTACAAGGTTTGTATAATTTAATTATTATGTCTTCGCTTGATCGCTTAATGAATAAAGTTTCACCACAAGGCTGGTTTAACTGGAAGAAAAAGCAAGCTCATAAAAACCATCTCTAAATCAACTGTAGATCACCCTTTTCTGTAGGACGACGTTCAGTCTTCACAATTGAAAAATGACCCTTTGCAATT
>CAZMQH010000319.1:0-2086 GCA_964568245.1 uncultured Methylomarinum sp. | reverse complement strand
ATTGCAGAGATCAATTCATGTATTGATTATATTTTTGCTGTTTTATCTCTATAATAGTTGTATATTTTAATTTATTGAAGTTTTCCTTAAGAATATATGCACATACTAATAAGCAATGATGATGGATATTTGGCGACAGGTTTAACTGTTCTGGCTAATTCTTTAGCCGGATTTGCAGATATTTCAGTTGTTGCACCAGATAAAAACCGTAGTGCAGCCAGTAATTCATTAACGTTAGAAATGCCGTTAAGAGCATATGAATCGGTAAATGGTTATATTCGGGTTGATGGTACTCCGACTGATTGTGTGCATTTAGCCATTACAGGATTGTTAGATATTGAGCCTGATATGGTTTTTGCAGGCATTAATCATGGCTCTAATTTAGGGGATGATGTGTTGTACTCTGGTACGGTTGCTGCTGCTACGGAAGGGCGATTTTTGGGGTTACCTGCTATTGCTATTTCATTAGCATCAAATGATCCTAAACATTTTGAAACAGCTGGGCAAGTGGCTGCCACTTTATTAAAAAAGATTGTTGATAACCCATTGCCGCAAGATACTTTGTTAAATGTTAATGTGCCTGATGTTCCTTTATCCGAATTAAAAGGCTATCAGTCGACTCGACTAGGGCAAAGGCATAAAGCTGAACCTGTTATAAAGTCTGCAGATCCAAGGGGGCGAGAAATTTATTGGGTAGGCCCCCCAGGTAAAGAACAAGATGCTGGGCCTGGAACAGATTTTTATGCGATAAAAATGGGGTATGTATCTATTACGCCCTTACAATTGGATTTAACACGTTACGATAGAATGGATGAAATTTCTCAATGGTTATCACAGGAGAGAATGAGTGAATAGTCGACTGCAAGGACGAGGGATGACATCTGACCGTACTAGAATGCGAATGGTAGATCGATTAAGGCAACAAGGTATTGGTGATGAAAAAGTGCTTGAAGTGATGGGGAATATAGCAAGGCATATTTTTGTTGATGAAGCTTTAGAAAGCCGTTCTTACGATGATGTTGCGTTACCTATAGGTCATAACCAAACTATATCTCAACCTTATATTGTGGCTAAAATGACGGAGATTCTATTAGAAAATGGACATTTATCTAAAGTTTTAGAAATAGGGACTGGGTGTGGCTACCAAACAGCCATATTGGCACCTTTAGTTGATAAAATTTATACGGTTGAAAGAATTGCTCCTTTACTTAAAAAAGCAAAAAATAACCTTTGGGATTTAAAACTGAAAAATATTAGCTATCAGCACAATGATGGTGGTTGGGGCTGGCCAGAACAGGCGCCTTTTGATGGAATTATTGTCGCTGCTGCACCTGAAGAAGTACCCGAAAGTTTATTGCAGCAAATGGCTGTGGGTGGGGTTATGCTTATACCTGTTGGTTGTAAAAATCAGCAACAATTGTATAAAATTACCCGTACTGCAACTGGTTATGAAAATGAAGAGCTTGAGGCGGTCAGTTTTGTCCCCTTTTTATCAGGAAGAGATTAATGTTTAAAAAATTATATGATAAAGCCTTAACGTGGGCTAAGCATAAACACGCAGAAAAATATTTATGCGCATTAAGTTTTGCAGAGTCATCTTTTTTCCCGATACCCCCCGATGTTATGCTTGCCCCCATGGCTTTGGCTCAGCCAAGTAAGGTACTTAGATTAGCCTTATTAACTACTCTGTTTTCTGTTCTAGGTGGCATGTTAGGGTATGCCATAGGTTTTTTTATGTTTGACACCATCTCACCTTGGTTACAAGAAACCCATTATTGGCAGAAGTATTTATTAGCTGAAAACTGGTTTAAAGACTGGGGGTTCTGGGCTGTTTTTGTCGCAGGTTTTTCACCGATACCTTATAAAGTATTTACCATTGCCGCTGGCGCGTTACAGATGTTCTTTTTACCCTTTGTATTAGCTTCTATTGTGGGTAGGGGGGCACGTTTTTTTCTTGTTGCTATGTTAATAGCGGCAGGTGGTGAAAAATTAGAAACTAAGTTACGTCAATATATGGATATTATTGGTTGGGTTGTTGTTGTGTTGGTTATAGTCGGTATTGCTGCTTATAAATATTTCTTTTCAA
>CAZMQH010000318.1:0-2100 GCA_964568245.1 uncultured Methylomarinum sp. | reverse complement strand
TTAATGGGGATGTCATGTAGTCCAGCTGTTCTCCTTGTCTTTGAAATCGAACACGATTGGTCTTAAGTTCCTACTTAGTAAGGACGGGCTTAAGAGGACGTGCAAGTATTGTTTTTTAGTCCCCCCCTCTCTTTGGAAAAGAGGGAGGTCAAAAGCAAAACTCTGAATAGTTACCCTCTAACTTTAGCTAATAAAAAAAACATGCCCCAAACTAAAAACATTGTTTTACTCACTGTTTTACTGTTTATTTCAGCCTGTGGTTATCAATTACGAGGAAGTATTGAGCTGCCTGAAGGGCTAAAAAGTATTTATATGCAAGGTGGTTCGCGTGCATTAAAGAAAACAATGCAAAAAACACTTAAATCATCAGGTGGACAACTTGTTGATCATATTGATCAAGCTGGGATTGTTGTAAAAATAGATACAGAAAATATGGATAGGCGAGTCTTGTCATTAAGCTCAACAGGAAGAGTTAGTGAATTTGAACTTATTTATATACTTGAATTTACCTTGCTTGATAAAGCAGGAGAGGTATTATCCAAACAGCAAAGAATTGAAATCAACCGAGATTACTTCAATGACCAAGGTGATATCTTGGGGCAAAACAATGAAGAGCTGGTTATCAGAGATGAAATGTATCGCAGTGCGGTGCGCTCGATTTTTAATCGCTCTAGAGTTGCTTTAGAAAAGCTCGAAAAATAACGGTGCGTTTAAATGTTGAACAGGTTGTTGCAGGATTAAAACAACTTGCCCCCGTTTATTTTGTAACAGGCGATGAGCCTTTGCAGCAAGGTGAAGTGGCTGATGCGATTAGGTTAGCCGCAAAAGAAGCGGGTTATTCCACTCGGGAAATATTCTCCGTAGAAACTGGTTTTGAGTGGGGAGAGCTGGCATTAGCGGCTGATTCCTTGTCACTATTTACTGATAAAAAACTGATAGATTTAAGGCTGCCGTCAGGAAAACCCGGAATAGAAGGAGCAAAGGCCTTAATAGATTATTGTCAGCGATTGCCTGAAGATAATTTATTGCTTATTACAGCTCCTAAAGTAACAGCAGCAACATTAAAAACAAAATGGGGCCAGGCTCTTGATAAGGCGGGAACGATTGTTCAAGTTTGGCCGTTAGAAGGAGGCGCTTTAATTCAGTGGTTACAGTACAGAACTCAAAAAAGAGGGCTGCAAGTAGCGCCAGAGGGAATTAAAATATTAGCCTCAAGGATTGAAGGTAACATGCTCGCAGCAGCCCAAGAAATAGAAAAACTGTATATTTTATATGGTGAAGCTGCAATTTCTAAGCAGGATGTTGAGCAAGTTGTTGCTGATAGCTCTCGATTTGATGTGTTTAAATTAACAGATTGCATATTGGCAGGTCGAATGAATCGTGCAATTAAAGTTTTGAACGGCCTAAAAGCCGAAGGAATTGCACCGCCAGTTATCGTATGGGCTTTATCAAGAGAAATTAGACTGCTTTTTAATATAAAAATAGCGATTGATCAAGGGCAAAATAGAGAGGCTGTTTTTAAAAGTAATCGCTTGTGGGATAAAAGAAAGCAATTAGTAGTAAGTGCTATGTCTCGACTGAATACTCAAACATTGCAAAAAGCATTGCTACAGTGCGCAAAAGCAGATCGGCAGATTAAAGGACGAGAAGCAGGGGATTGCTGGGAGACTTTGTTATCTGTATGTATGCTGATTTCTATTAAATAAGGGTTTTTGTTCATCAGTGTTTCCATTAAGAGAAGGAGTGCCTAAATAAAGTCACCTACAACCCACACGAGGAAAGTATCACGAAAATTTTCCCATTTTTTTGAATTTAATGTGCCAAAGGGTCAAGGGGGGCTCAGTCAGTGGTGCAAAAAAACAATGAATAATTTAAAATAAATCTTGTAATATATTCATTAACACTGCCATGAAAGTATGGATCATGCTCTATTAGCAGAAGGTTATCCTTTGTGGTTACGCCCATGCCCAGAGTTAAACGACATAGACTTTATTCGACTTGGATTTTTGCGCTGGTGGATAGTGGTCGCCATTTTATCCAAAACAATGAGGAGATTTTTGGTCAGCTGCTTCCCAACTTTTTGAATGATCAGTTCATCCA
>CAZMQH010000317.1:0-2104 GCA_964568245.1 uncultured Methylomarinum sp. | reverse complement strand
TATTAAGGTAGACCTCAAGAGCTTTTGGCCAATTATAAGTGATCACTATAACGGATATTAAAGACATTATTTTTGAGCTTGTTTGTTTTGTAAGTCTAAAAGTTTAAGGTATTTATAGTAGGTTTCTTCCGCATTGGAAATTGCTAGCATCAAGCCCTGAGCCCCATCTAAGATGGATGCTCTAAGTATATAGGTTCTAAAGAATGTCCATAAACCCTTTAAAAGGACCTTGCCAAAGGTAGTCGATTTTCCTTTTTGAAATAATTTTTTTGCACCTAATGATGAGTAGTTATTAACTTTATGAAGAACTTCTTCCAGATCAATAAAGGTCTCATGCAGGATCGGTCTAGTTAGTTTTTGAATGTTTCCCGTAATAATGATGCGTTCGTGCACCAGATCATCAGTGAAGTGGCCTGCCTCTCGTTGAAATAAGCGAGAAACATAATCAGGCCACCAACCGCCATGTTTCATCTGTCTGCCACAATAGCTAGAGAGGCGTGGTATTTCATAGCCGTGTATGGTATTTGATTTTATCGCTTGTAGTATTTCATTTTTTAATTCTTCAGTAATTTGTTCGTCAGCGTCAATAGATAAGACCCAGTCACCTGTCGCTTTATCTAAAGCGCGTTGTTTTTGTAGGCCAAACCCTGGCCAGTCTGTTTCATAAACATGGGGTGTAAATTGCCTGCAAATCGATACAGTACCATCTGAACTACCAGAATCTAAAACAATGATTTCATCTGCCCATGAAACTGATTGTAGACAGCGTGCGATATGCTCGGATTCATTTTTAGTGATAATTATAATACTGAGCATGTTTAAGGCGTAGTTTTGTGTAAAGAAACAGGAGCAAGCATTGCACCAATAAATAAGCTAACTAGATGGCCTTCAATAAATGTTTTAAAAACACTATTGAAAAGCCCTGCAAAAAGCCAAGCAGATAAAATGCTTACTATAATAATTCCAAATTTATCAGACACTATACCTTGCCTCATAGTAATGAATATAAAGCTGAGGAAGGCTAATAAGCCAATAAAACCATTTTCGGTAATAATAAAAAGAAATTGATTGTGAGGGTCTGTCGTTGCTTCTGCCCGCCAGTCATTATACTTGTTAGCAATTTGTTTTGAATAGGCCAGTTTAAACGCACCAGTTCCATAGCCAAAGAATGGCTTTTTCTTAATTAATTCAACAGTATTTTCAGCAAAAACAACACGAGCGCCAATAGAAGTGAGTACTGAGGTGTTTTGGTATGAATGTAATTCATTAACTCCTTTTTCAATTCGGTTTTGTAAATTAGATGAGCTGAATAAGGCTATAGATAATAGGAGAGAAAGGCCTATAACAATAACGGGTATTTTTTTTCTATCGAATGTCAAGAGCATTGAAAAAAACACTCCAGTAAAGAGTACAAGATAACCTGTTCGACTTTCACTTATGAAAAGGATATTAATAGTAAAAAGTAGGGCTAGAAGAGCATAAATGGCTTTTGATTTGTTTTGAACCTGAGGTATTTGAACAATGCAGCAAATAGTCGCAACCATAAATGACATGCTTTGGATTGTGTAGTTGCTTGCAATAATTCCTAGGTGACCCTTTCTAGATAGGATTACGTCAAACCAAGCAAGATAAGATAAAACTAAAGCGAGCCCCATTCCGTAAATAAAAATAGTGATAAATTGTTCTTTCCAGTAAAGGGAATTAAAAATACTGAGCAGGATAAAGATATAAACTAATTTTCTCCAGCTCCATAAAGTTGTTAAACTTTGATTCAGGCTAGATTCACTATAGAAGCTGCCCATAACCAAAATAAGTAGGAACACAGTTAATGCTATACCCACAGGTTGTAACACCGACTGTTTTAGTAGCTTAATCGCTTGGCCTGATGCTAACCAAGATAGGGTCATAAGAATACAAGTAATGCTCATGACCGCTGATGAAAATGGACCAAGGGTTGCAGCAGATATTGCACAATAACGACTTATATTGAGACAAAAACCAGAATTAAGTTTATTTGTAAGCATAACTTCAAAAGTTTAACGGAGAGGAGGGGTTAGTTTTATTTCCAGAGTTGATAGATATATTTACGCTTTAGTTTTTCCCA
>CAZMQH010000316.1:0-2110 GCA_964568245.1 uncultured Methylomarinum sp. | reverse complement strand
TCACGTACCGTTCTGCGAGAGACTGCAGGGGAGGTTCCTGCGGTCTACTCTCCAAGCCTACAATAATAGCAAGAGCAACCTGAAAGAGAAAAAAGCTTGGTCTTCTTCAGTTAAATCACTTAACAATCAAATGCGTCTCACCACCATGACGTATAATTTAATGCGCGTATGTGAAGAAATTTCAAAAATACAGGATCCTGATTTGGTTCATCCATCGGATAAAAAATATACCAAAGCGCTTGAAAAAAGACAAATCAGAGCTAAGAAAAGTGGCGGTTTTGTTAATCCATTATTGTTTTTGGGTAGAATCACACGTATCAGCTCATATACCATTCGAGCCGTTCAGAATGCAATAATCACTGGAAAGTCTCTGGTCGACCTTATGACTGACCTGATGGCTCGATTAGTTCCTGGGTAGATCCGATATGGGAACGCTGATGCTACCGATAACAATAACTCAGAAAGTTACTGAGTTTTCATAAACCTGTGGTTAGTATAGAGCCATGTAAAATTATAGTGTTATGTACTGATGGTGAAGCTTTTTGACTTGGTCGGCAAGCTGAGCTGTTGAATGTGAATTGTCGATAACATCAACAGCAAAAGAAAGCCTAGTTTCTCGGGAAACTTGGCTAGAAATAATGGATAAAATACGTTCAGTTGAAAGTTGATCACGCTGCTTAATCCTTGCAATTTGTATATCAACCGTGCAATCAACAACTAATATACGGTCAACAAAGGATGTCATCTTGGTTTCAATCAATAAGGGGATGCTAAGAATGGTGTAAGGTGAATTTTGTTGATCACATTCTAATTGCATCTTTTGAAAGATGAGAGGGTGAAGGATAGATTCTAGTAGTGATTTTTTGTCTTTATCGGCATAAATAAGTTCTCTTAAATGACCTCTATTTAAGGAATTATCCTGATTAATAATAGTGTCCCCAAATGCTTTTTGTAGCAGGGATAGAGCTGGTTCCCCTGGTTTTACTAATTGATGGGCAATAGTGTCTGCATCAATAATAGGGATGTTTAGTTGACTGAAAAGGGTTGTTATTGTTGATTTTCCACTGCCTATTCCTCCTGTTAAACCAATTTTTAGCACTAACTTATAACCCCATTGTATTTAGATAAAGTGCATTGATTTTATCACCCCATAATAGGGCTAGCCAACCCGCAGCTGCTAAATATGGGCCAAAGGGAATCGGGATGTTACGATCTTTTTTAGTGAATATAATCATTGAAATTCCAATAATGGCACCTACTAAAGAAGAAAGCAGGATAATAATCGGTATATATTGCCAGCCTAACCAAGCTCCAAACAGTGCGAGTAACTTAAAATCACCATAACCCATACCTTCCTTTCCAGTGGCAAGTTTAAAAATCTGGTAAACGGTCCATAAACTAAGGTAGCCAGCGATAACGCCAATAATGCTGGACGTTGTATCGGTATAAATTGAGAAAATACTTAAAAACAAACCTAGCCAGAGCATAGGTAGGGTAATAGAGTCTGGCAAAAGCTGATGATCAATATCTATAAAACTAAGTGCAATCAGTGACCAAGTGAGTAATAAAGCAAAGAGGGTGGCAAGATCATAACCAAAATGCCAGGCTACGATGGCTGAAGTTATGCCTGTAAATGCTTCAATCATTGGGTAGCGTAAGGCAATGTGAGTTTTACAATTTGAACATTTTCCTTTTAAAAATAAATAACTGATAACAGGAATATTTTGATACGGTTTTATCTCTGATTTGCAACTTGGGCAACGAGATAAGGGAACCATCAGGTTAAAAGGTTCAGTCTTTGTTTCGGTATCTTCCAGTTCTAAATATTCTTTGCATTCTTGCTTCCAGCCGATATCCATCATGACGGGTAAACGGTATATAACCACATTTAAAAAACTACCGACAAGTAGGCCAATAATAAGAATAAGAAGGGTGAATAACTCGGGTGATGACTGCAGAATAATATGGAGTTGTTGCATAAAAAAAGGGGCTTTATATTGAAAGGAAACTGAAAGTGAGCCATCCTTGGCTAAATAGGGAAACTAATTTTACCCGACAGCTGCACCCAGTTTAAATATAGGTAGATACATGGCTACAATTAATCCACCCA
>CAZMQH010000315.1:0-2117 GCA_964568245.1 uncultured Methylomarinum sp. | reverse complement strand
GTCATTCCACAAACATAGAGCCCCACTTTACCTTCTACTCGTGGTTTAAAAATTTCTTTGCTTCGCGTTAAAGTGTTATATATTTTGAGCATGTTTATATTATGGTTAGCAGAATCAATTGCACAGTTTGGTGAAAACTACCCAATTTACCAAGATTAGTGCTTCTCTTTCAAGAAAAAAACGCATAGAATTTACCTTTTGCATCTACTCTATGGAAACCCATGCGTAATATTATTTTTATTCTGATGCTGTCTTTAACCACAACCTTTTCATTTGCAAAGGAAAATACAATGTCAGATACACAATCTAAAGTAAAATTTACTACATCACTAGGCGAATTTGTTATTCAACTTAATTTAGAAAAGGCGCCCGCCACGTCTGAAAACTTTATTACTTATGTAAAAGAAGGTTTTTTTAGCGGCACTATTTTTCATCGTATTATCCCTGGTTTTATGGCTCAAGGCGGTGGTTTTGACACTGACTTCAACCAAAAAGAAGTCCATGCTTCGATTAAAAATGAAGCTGATAATGGTTTAAAAAATCATAAAGGCACATTAGCTATGGCTCGTACAGGTGACCCACATTCAGCAACTGCACAATTCTTTATCAATTATAAAGACAATTCATTTTTAGACCATACTAGCCCTACATCACAAGGCTGGGGTTATGCGGTATTTGCTGAAGTAATTGAAGGCATGGATGTTGTTGACGCAATGGCTAAAGTTGCTACTGGTAACCGTGGCGGCCATCAAGATGTACCTAAAGAAAATATTGTGATTGAATCAGCTGAAATGATTTAAGAGTAGGTACAAGGTTCAAGGTAAAAAGAACTAGGTCCAGATCAAGATCAAATTCGGAACATTCTTTCTTTAGCCTTTTCTAGTTCCCACGCGCTGCGTGGGAACTCAGTATAGACGCGCCTGCGTCAATATAAATGGTGCTGCTTCTATACTGGGCGCAACGCACCTTAAGAGAGGGTTAGCACGCAGCGCGTGAGAACCAGAAAAAGGAGCTAAGTCAAAAGCAAACTCGGAACGTTCTTGCTTTTGACTTTAATATATTCACCCAATTCTTAATCAACGGCAGTATTTTGAAACAAGACATCATCTTCATCTCAGACCTACATATTTCTCTTGAAAAAACTGAAATTACTCGTCGATTTATTTCATTCCTTCAAAACCAGGCAACAGAAGCTTCTGCTGTTTATATTTTAGGGGATTTATTCGATACCTGGGTAGGTGATGATGATAATACACCTCCTAATAAAAAAATTAAAAAACAGTTAAAACAATTAACTGATTCAGGCACTCAAGTTTTTCTACAGCAAGGTAATAGAGACTTTTTACTCGGCCAGCAATTTTGTAATGAATCAGGGGTCACTCTGCTGGATGAATATACTGTTATTGATCTATTTGGGGTTAAAACTGTTTTAACCCATGGTGACTTATTGTGTACAGATGATATTCCCTATCAAGAGTTTCGTAAAAAATCTCATACAGATGAGTGGAAACAAAACGTCTTAACAAAACCGCTATTACTTCGCCTTCTTGTTGCTCGCTGGTATCGTTTTCGTAGTTTTTTTCATAAACGTAAAAAATCACAAGATATTATGGATGTTAACCAACAGACCGTTGTTAATGTTATGCAACAGCACCACTGCACTCGACTTATTCATGGCCATACTCACCGTGCAGCTATCCACGATCTTGAACTTAAAAACAAACCAGCTCAACGTTTTGTGTTGGCTGAATGGAAAAAAGATTATGCAGAAATATTACGCTGGAATTCTGAAGGTTATTTAATAGAAGCTCTCAAATAAAACGTACAACTGGCGCACCCTAGCTTATACGACTACTTACTTCACACCCATGTTCGCGTGAAGTATATATCAATACTTATACTCGATGTTCCAGTTTTTATTGTTGCTTTTTAGAAAGGCTGGAAAACAAGGAGATAGAGAGGGAATGGCTTTCTACAGGCATTGATATTTATGATGCTCTAATTAACGCTACCCTTCTAGTTCTTAATGTTTCCTAAATTCAAGTTAAAAAAAATGGAACATCGCGTTATAGCCAAGGAGTGGCTTTTTTTAATTTATAATGGGATTTGGTTTATGA
>CAZMQH010000314.1:0-2160 GCA_964568245.1 uncultured Methylomarinum sp. | reverse complement strand
ACCACCCCTGCTTTTGTGTTTGATGAAAATATCATAAGCTCCAATTTAACAGCCTTAACCGATTTAAAACACAAATCTGGCTGTCAGGTTTTATACTCAATAAAAGCCCTACCCCTAGAGCAAGTTATACAATTAACTAACAACTCTTTAGACGGCTTATCCGTCAGTTCGTTATTTGAAGCACGACTGGCAAAAGAAACATTAGCTGATTCAGGCTCTATCCATATTACAACACCAGGACTTAGAGATAATGAATTTAAAGAAATATCAAAACTCTGTAGCCACATTAGTTTTAATTCAACCACCCAAGCTCTGCGCTTACAAGATAAAAACAGCGCCCATGCCTCTCTAGGCTTAAGGCTAAACCCCAAGCTTAGCTTTGCTAGTGACCCCAGGTTCGACCCCTGCCGCCCACATTCAAAACTAGGAATAGCATTAGAGTCTCTTACTGATATACCTAAAGAAATAGAGGGTTTACATTTCCATACTGTTTTTTCCAATACCAACTACCAACCTTTGGAAAAAACCATTGCCCTGCTAGAGCAAAAACTAGGCTCACAACTTAATCAATTCAAATGGTTAAATATAGGGGGAGGCTATTTATACCCTCAAATTTGTCACCAGCAACCCTTTATTGATTTAATCCAACGATTAAAAATAAAATATCAACTAGATGTTTTTATAGAACCAGGTAAAGCCATTATTGGAAATGCAGGTTTTTTAGTCAGTACAGTGATTGATCACTTTATTTCGGATGGAAAAAATATTGCAATATTAGATACCTCAGTTAACCATAACCCTGAAGTGTTTGAATACCAAAAAACCCCTGAATTACTAGAAGCTGATGACCAAGGTGACTATTCCTGTATTTTAGCCGGTTCCAGTTGTTTGGCTGGTGATATTTTTGGTGAATACCAATTTAAACAACAGCCTAAATTAGGGGATCGATTCACCTTTTTAAATGTAGGCGCTTATAGTTTAATTAAAGCGAATCGATTTAATGGTTATAATTTACCTGATGTATATTGGGTGGATAACAAAAATGAATTGTCATTGATTAAACACAATGACTATCAAGACTATCGTCAACAATGGTAAAGATATGAAAGCAGTTTTAATGACAGCAACCGGTTCAACAGATGTTTTACAGCTAAGCAATATTAATGAGCCAGAAATTATAAGTTCAACTGAAGTAAAGATTAAAATTAAAGCGGCCAGTATTAATCCTATTGATACAAAAGTGCGCAATAATGGTGGATTTTATCAACAACCTTTACCCATCGTATTAGGTTGTGATGGTGCAGGGGAAATCATTTCCATTGGCAATGCGGTCACTAACTATAAAGTCGGTGATGAAGTGTGGTTTTGCCATGGTGGGCTCGGTAAAGAACAGGGGAACTATGCAGAATACACTGTGATTGATAATCGATGGCTTGCTTTAAAACCAACCAATATTTCTTTTGTCGAAGCTGCGGCCATGCCTTTAGTGTTAATTACAGCTTACAACGCTTTATTTGAAAAAGGCAATCTACAAAAAGATGAAACTGTTTTAATCCATGCAGGTGCGGGTGGTGTTGGCCATATTGCGATTCAATTAGCTAAAATAAAAGGTGCAACCGTCATTGCAACGGTCAGCTCAAAAGAAAAAGCTGAATTTTGCCAAACTCTTGGTGCAGATCACACGATCATTTATACAGAAAACGATGTAGTTGCTGAAGTCAACCGTATAACAGCAAAAAAAGGTGTAGAGCTTGCTATTGATACGGTCGGAGCTGATGTATTTAAACAAAGTATTTCTTGTATGGCCTATTTTGGTCGTTTAATTACCTTATTGGACCCAGGACAACAAAATTTAGCAGATGCCAGACTTAAAAATTTACTGATTGGCTTTGAGTTAATGTTGACCCCGTTATTAAAACAATTAGATAACGCCAGAGATAAGCATATTAACATTCTAAATCAATGCGTTCAGTGGGTAGAGCAAGGGAAATTAAAAGTACATATTTCTGAAGTCCTTGGACTAGATCTTGTTGCTATGGGCCACAAAAAAATTGAGCAAGGACATGCAAAGGGAAAGATAGTCATAGAAATAAATTAATTACTATTACTCGATGTTCCAGTTTTTTTGACTTGAATTCAGAAAACACTGAAAACTAGAGT
>CAZMQH010000313.1:0-2170 GCA_964568245.1 uncultured Methylomarinum sp. | reverse complement strand
TAACTATTCAACGACCATGACGTAGGAGCGTCCGCCCTCGGCGCGATTGATAATGGGTTGTTTTAGAGAAAAGAGCATGATGTTATTCACCCCGAAGGCAGACGCTCCTACAAAGTATAATTATTTAAAACGCTGAATACGTCATGTTACGCAACAAAACCAATAACCACCCGCCGATTTTGAGCGCGTCCCTTAGGGAATCGATTACTTTTGACAGGCCTACTTTCACCATAGGCTTTGATTTTTACATACTTATCCTCTAATCCCTGACTCACCAAATATCGTTTAACTTCAGCACCACGCTTTTGTGAAACAGCAAGGTTCTTAGCCCGCTTCCCCTTGCTGTCAGTATAGCTTTTAATGATTAAAGTTGAGTTAGGTATAAATTCCTGCTTATACCTAACAATTAGGTTTAAACGTTTTTTCTCAGTTTTCGTTAACTTAGTATTACCTTTTCGATAATAAATGGTGGTCAAAGCATCAGGGCCAAATACACTGATCCGTATCTGTTTATTACTGGCTGATGCAGAGTAATGCCCACTTTTTATGCTTACTTTACTCTTTGCAACACCTAGACTACTTAATTTAGCCGCAATAACTTTGGCTCTGCCTGAGAACCATTTTTTATCCCGTGCTCCCATCATTGCAGTATCACTCACGATGGTGATTTTCGTCCCCTTAACTTCCTTTATATATCTTGCAATATTTTTTAATTGAGTCAACACTGCTATGTTTAAGGCTTGGCTTCTAGGCTTAAAAAATAAGCTTTTTTCCAGAACACCTTTTAAACCATAAGGTAAAAAATCTTTTCGGCAATGAGTAAATTGCTGATATTTTTGTGCAAAATTAATGGCCGAAATTGAAACCTGAGTTTGTGAAAATTGCTCCAGCGCAGAAGCTCTTACATATCTAAAGGTTGGAGATAAGCCGTCGGAGAGTGCATCCAGCATTTGCTCAGCCACATCACCATACACACTTAGTCGTGGAGTATTCTTAATATCAACCGAGTCATCAAGAAATACTAAGTGATCTTTTACTGAAACCGAGTGATGTAACCAGGATGGGGTTTCAATAGATAAGCTTGCTTTAATAATTTCAGGTTTAAAACGATCCTCCCTAATAGAAAGCCGTAATAAATCGCCTGACTGGTGGGTAAACCCAGCCGTTCCGTATAAAGGAATTTGTTGAAGTAACTGACACGAAGACGCTCCTTTTCTCACTATCCAGTCTGCGGAAAGCAAAGGCGCAGCATAATCATCAGCTGTTGAAAAAGAACTAAAAAATAAAACAAAGACCAACAAAACCCAGACGCTTTTCATTTTCTTAACCCAATATTGTTCATACTATAGGTAGCGGCCAAAACCAGTTTTTTTTTACTTTTTTTTACAAAAATTTAATCACAGCCTCTAAAAATTCAGCAGGTTTATCAATATGCAACCAATGATTTGCATCTTTTATAAGCAATATCTCAGCGCTAGGGAAACTAGTCTCGATAGCCTGCTTGTCTAAATAGCTTGAATTCCCCCCCATCAAAAATAAAACATCTCCCTTATAGGGGGTAATATTTTCAACAGATGGAAAGGCAATAATATTATCAGCCATACGGTAAAACACCTCTAAATCGACTCGCCAGCTATATTGGCCGTCGTTTAATTGTAAGTTTTGCAATAGAAATTGACGATAGGACAACTCAGAAATAAAAGGAGCTAAAAAATCATCCGCCTGCTTTCTATTAGAAATCTGATCTAAAGGGAGCTTCCTTAAGGCATTAATAGTGCCATCAAAACTATGCTGATAACAAACAGGGGATATATCAGCTACCACTATTTTTTGCACTCTGTCTGGATAGTTTAAGGTAAACCACATAGCCACCTTTCCCCCCATGCTATGCCCTAAAATATTAGCCGTTTGCAAACGGTGCAAATCCATAAAACATTTTAAGTCTTCTGCCATTAATGGGTAATCCATTTCATCGGCATGCGGTGACAATCCATGATTACGCAGGTCTAACACATAAACATGATAATACTCGGCTAATTTCTTAGCCATTAGCCGCCAGTTGCGTGAGGATGCAAAAAAACCATGCAACAGTATTAATGGCTTGTTTTCACTATCACCAAACTCCTCAAATGCTAACTTCATATCTTCCATTTTTTTACACCCTATCTAG
>CAZMQH010000312.1:0-2184 GCA_964568245.1 uncultured Methylomarinum sp. | reverse complement strand
CTAGCTAAAGCAATCCAATTAATAGTTGTTTGAATCCTGATTCTTAGGTTGTTTTTAATTCGCAATTGATATGTGTTTTTTCAATGCCTTCCATTTTAGCGATAATAATTTTATTCTCAATTGACTCCGTATTGGGTACTTTACAAGCCACTCTTAAGTAATTAGGGGTATAGCCAAAAACCAAATGCTGATTACCTTCTATTTGTTGTTTATGGCCTTCCCAAAGCACGGAAAATTCTTGGTTCAAGTTTTCTGCTGAAAATTGTTGTTTCATGGATTCAGCTAATTCATGTAATTGCTTACTTCGCTGTTTTTTTATTTCGTTAGTCAGTTGCCCCGGTAGGGTGGCGGCTTTAGTGCCTTGTCTACTGGAATAGGTGAAAATATGGATGTGGCCAAAACCAGTTTGTTTTATAAAATTAAAGCTATCTTGCCATTCTTGCTCTGTTTCACCAGGAAAACCAACAATAATATCGGTAGTGATATTAAAGTTTTTGACTTGTTGGCGAGCCTGTTTAACCATGGCTGCAAACTCTTCTGTTTTACAGCGTCTTGCCATTCTACGAAGTACTGTATCGGAACCACTTTGTAGAGGGAGGTGCAGGTGAGGCATTAAGCGTGAATTTTCAAATAGGCTGAAAAAACCTTTAGGTAGTTCCCAAGGTTCTAAAGAACCTAATCTCAGGCGAGGAATATCAGTTTTTTCCAATATTTGTTTGATTAAATTGCTTAGATTACAGGCAATATCACTGCCATAGCCACCAAGGTGAACCCCCGTCAAAATAAATTCATTAATACCTTGTTGATGTAATGAATTGATTTCATCAATGATGGTTTGAACAGGGCGACTGACTTCCTCACCCCTAGCAACGGTGACAATGCAAAAAGTACAACGATAACGACAACCATCCTGTACTTTGATAAAAGCACGTTGTCTGCCGCGGCTAAATAAAGAGGTTTCCCCCGGTTCTGTTGACATAGCTGGCATGGTTTCTAAATTTAGAGCTGCCAGTGTTTGTTCAACTAATTGATTTTTGTCTTTATTACTAACAACTAAATCAACGCCTAATAATTGTGCTGCTTCATCTTCATTTAAGGTGACATAGCAACCACTAATAACCAGCTTTGCCGTTGGATTGTCTCTATGTACGCGGCGGATTAGTTGGCGTGATTTACGAGAGGCGTCGGCAGTTACTGCACAGGAATTAATAATAATGATATTTGCATCGTTCACTTCACGAGTGACTTGATGTCCTGCTTTCTGAAAAGCTTGTGCCCATGTTTCTAATTCTGCCTCATTAAGACGACAACCCAGTGTTTTGAGATATACCAACATTAACCGAAAAACCAATATGCAATAAAAATTGCGGCCACAATGCCCGCAAAATCAGCAATTATCCCACAAGCGGCGGCATGACGAATGTTTTTGATGCCTACTGAGCCAAAATAAACCGCAAGGACATAAAAAGTGGTTTCGGTACTGCCTTGTACAATGGACGATAAACGTCCTGCAAAGGAGTCTGCGCCATGCATTTGCATGGTATCTACCATCATGGCTCTTGCTCCGCTGCCACTAAAAGGCTTCATTAGTGCTGTGGGTAGGGCATCTATAAAGCGAGTATCAAGTCCAAGAGCTTGAACTCCATAACGAATCAAATCAATAATTAAATCTAAAGCTCCACTGGCTCTAAAAACCCCTATAGCAACCAGCATGGCAACAAGGTAAGGAATAATGGTGATGGCGGTTTCAAAGCCTTCTTTAGCGCCTTCTATAAAAGCATTGTAAGCATTAATACGCTTATAAACAGCGCCACTAATAAAGGCTATGACTAAGCTAAATAAGATAACATTGCTAATAAGGGCTGATTGAATGATCATTTCTGCTTGGCTTAGTTGGGAAAAGTAAGCCAAAATACTGATAACGAAGAGTGTGAATCCAGCTATATAGGAAAATATAACTTTGTCTAATAAATTGATTTTTTGGACAGAGGCAACAGCAAACATACCTATCATTGTTGACATATAAGTTGCTATTAAAATAGGGATAAAGACATCGGTAGGGTTGGCTGAACCCAATTGAGCGCGGTAGGTGAAAATAGTGACAGGGAATAAAGTCACTGCTGAAGTGTTAATGACTAGAAATAAAATTTGAGCATTACTGGCTGTATCTGGTGTTGGGTTTAA
>CAZMQH010000311.1:0-2230 GCA_964568245.1 uncultured Methylomarinum sp. | reverse complement strand
TCCTACAAAGTACAGCATATTTAATATGCTGAGTAATGAATACCTTAAATTATAAATAGGATGCTTTTATGAATAAGAACATAGTGATTTTATCTTTGTTTATGCTTTCAAGCCTTGCTAATGCAGCAAGTGAAAAACAAATGATAAACGATAGTAAACTAGCCATTAAACGCTTTTCATCGGTATTAAAACATACTTTAAAAAGAGAAATGAATAAGGGCAGTGTAGTCAATGCTATTGCCGCTTGCCATTCTGGGACTGATGCTATCAATCGACAATTAACCGCGCAATCAGGTTGGAAAATTACCAGAACATCTCTTAAATTTAGAAATCCTAAAAATGCACCTACTGCCTGGGAAAAGCAGGTTTTACTTAACTTTGAAAAAAGTATAAGCAAGGGCGCAGGAGTAAAGCAATTACAATATTCAGAAATAATAAAACAGGGTAAGCATGCTGTTTTTCGCTATATGCAAGCCATTCCCGTATCAGGTAAATGCTTAAGTTGCCATGGCGAAAAAATTTCTTCAGCAGTGCAGGAAAAACTAAAACAGTTGTATCCGCAAGATAATGCGACTGGCTATAAAGTAGGCGATATACGCGGTGCTTTTAGCATAACGCGGAAAATTCGTTAATGACAATAGAAGTAAAGCGCTTAGGCCGACAAGATTATGAAACTGTTTGGCGTAAAATGCAGGCATTTACTCAGCAACGAGCTGATGATACCCCTGATGAAATTTGGATTGTAGAACACCTTCCTGTTTATACCTTGGGCTTAAGTGGTAAGCGCGAACATTTACTTAATATTGATGATATTCCTGTTATTGAAACAGACCGTGGCGGACAGGTCACTTATCATGCCCCTGGCCAGCTGGTGGTTTATGTTTTATTCGATCTTGAACGCCTCAAAAAAGGGGTGAGAGAGATTGTGACTATACTTGAACAGGCTATGGTTAATACATTGTCTCAATATGGAATAACAGCAGTCGAAAAGCCAGAAGCACCAGGGGTTTATGTCAATGGAAAAAAAATAGGCTCGGTTGGTTTAAGAGTTAAAAGAGCTTGCTGTTATCATGGGCTTAGTCTTAATAATAATATGGACTTAAGCGCTTTTAATCACATTAATACCTGTGGTTATTCTGATTTAGAAGTTACCCAGCTTGCCAATCTAAATGTTAAAATAGAAACTTATGAACTAGCTGTTCCTGTTGTTCATCATATTACACAAGCGATAAATTCATGAGTTTAAAAGCGCCATCCAGAGATACACCAGAAACCCATCGACGCAGTGCAGAGAAACTAGCAAGAATACCGATAAAGGTTGAAAAAACTGAAACTGTTTTACGAAAACCAGATTGGATTAGAGTAAAAATCTCTACCAATGAAAATATTTCTCGTATAAAAAAGACCTTAAGAGAAAATAACTTACATACAGTGTGCGAAGAAGCCGCTTGTCCAAACTTAGGCGAATGTTTTAGTCATGGAACCGCTACTTTTATGATTATGGGTGATATTTGCACCAGACGATGCCCTTTTTGTGATGTTGCCCATGGCAAGCCAAAAGCTTTAAATCAGCAAGAACCTTTAAATCTGGCTAAAACAATCAAACAAATGGCTCTAAAATATGTAGTCATTACTTCTGTTGATAGAGATGACCTACGAGATGGCGGGGCGGGACATTTTGCAGATTGTATTAAAGCCATAAGAGAACAATCTCCTTCCACTAAAATTGAGGTGTTAGTCCCCGATTTTAGAGGGCGAATGGATAAGGCTGTTGAAATACTTAAACAACAACCTTGTGATGTGTTTAATCATAATTTAGAAACCGTTCCTAGGCTTTATAAACAGGCTAGGCCAGGAGCAGATTATCAAGGTTCATTAACCTTATTAAAAAAATACAAGCAAGCCTACCCAGAGGCAATGACTAAGTCAGGTATTATGCTTGGATTGGGAGAGCTGGAAAATGAGGTTAATCAAGTGATGCAAGATTTGCGGGACCATGGTTGTAGTATGCTGACTTTAGGGCAGTATTTACAGCCTAGTAAAGACCACTTGGCTGTAAAAGAATATATTACACCCGAGCAGTTTGATCGATATGCAGAAACAGCTCGATCTTTAGGGTTTAAAAATGTTGCGAGTGCACCGTTAGTTCGGTCATCTTATCATGCAGATTTACAAGCGAAAGACTTGATGTAAATCATCATTTTGTTATATCAGCAAAATAAGTTATTTC
>CAZMQH010000310.1:0-2254 GCA_964568245.1 uncultured Methylomarinum sp. | reverse complement strand
ATTAATTTTATACCAAACTTATTGAACTCATGGCTTTAACTTGTATCAATAGACACTGTTAAGTTTTTTATCTTTTTTTTAATGTAATCGGAGAACACCTTAATATGGCTAACAATATTAGTTTATCTCAGTTTATTACCGAACAACAACGCAAACTAGCGACCGAAACGACAGACGAATTGAGTGCCCTGCTTAATGATATTATTACTGCCTGCAAAAAAATTTCTCATTTAGTCAACCAAGGTGACTTAATGGGTACTTGGGGAAGTGCTGAGTCTGAAAATGTACAAGGCGAAGTACAGAAAAAGTTAGATATTATCAGTAATGATTATATGATTGATGCGCTTAAATGGACAGGGCATCTTGCGGGGATGGCATCTGAAGAAGAGGATGACCCGATTGAAATACCTGCTGAATATCCGCGTGGAAAATACCTTGCCTTATTTGACCCTTTAGATGGCTCATCTAATATTGATGTTAATTTAACCGTAGGCACTATTTTTTCAATTCTTCGTTGCGATCACGGTATAAACCCAACGGTTGCTGATTTTTTACAAAAAGGCAGTACTCAAGTTTGTTCAGGTTTTGTGCTTTATGGCCCTTCTACCATGTTAATTTTAACCACGGGACATGGGGTAAATGGTTTTACTTTAGATCAGCAAGTGGGTGAGTTTTATTTAACCCATTCGAATATGCGTATTGCTGAAGATACTCAAGAATTTGCTATTAATATGTCCAACCAAAGGTTCTGGGAGAAACCAGTACAGCAATATATTGCTGAATGTGTTGAAGGCACAGATGGACCAAGAGAAAAAGATTTTAATATGCGATGGATTGCCTCTCTAGTGGCTGAAGTATATCGGGTGCTTACCCGAGGTGGTATTTTTATGTACCCTTATGACTTAAAAGACCCCACAAAAGAAGGCAGGTTACGTTTACTTTATGAAGCTAATCCAATTGGCTTTATTGTTGAGCAAGCTGGCGGTCTTTGCTCAACAGGTCGTGAACGTATTATGGATATTGACCCCAAAGAAATTCATCAACGTGTACCGGTTATTTTAGGTGCAAAAAATGAAGTTGAGCGTGTTATTTCATATCATAAGGAGTTCGATTTATGCAAATAGATGTTTTTAATGGTGATGCTGATGGTATTTGTGCATTATTACAACTGCGACTGGCTCATCCGATCAAGTCACAATTAGTGACTGGTTTAAAACGAGATATACAATTATTAGATGAAGTTAAGGTACAACAGGGTGATGATGTCACTGTACTTGATATTTCATTTCTAAAAAACAAAGAGGCTGTAGATAGGTTGCTTGATGAGGGGGCCAACATCTTTTATGTTGACCATCATCAACAAGGTGAAATCCCCGAACATAAACACCTAAAAACACTCATTGAGACTAATTCAGATACCTGTACAAGTTTACTGGTTAATGATTATTTAGAAGGGAAATTCCACGAATGGGCAATAGTCGCAGCTTTTGGCGATAATTTATTTGAAGTAGCCACTAAGTCAGCTTATCCACTGTCCTTATCTAACAACCAGCTGGAACAGCTTAAAATGCTGGGAATTTGCATTAACTATAATAGTTATGGCTCTAGTTTAGCTGATTTACACTTTGCCCCTGACCTGCTTTATCAAGAGTTACAGCGTTACAGCTCTCCTTTTGATTTTATGGCTGAAAATGAAGAAGTGTATGAAAAACTTTTAGCAGGATACTCTAATGATATGGCCAATGCAGAGCATTTAAGTCCTGAACATGAAACAGATAAAATCGCAGTATTTTTGTTACCTGATGAAACCTGGAGTCGTAGAGTAAGTGGTGTTTTCAGTAATGATTTAGCCAATAAATTTCCAGATCGTGCGCATGCTGTTGTTAGTTTTAATGGTAAAAACAACTATCAAATCAGTGTTCGTGCTCCTTTGAATAATAAAACTGGCGCAGATGAATTGTGCGCTTCATTTCCAACAGGGGGCGGCAGAAAAGCTGCAGCTGGCATTAATGATTTAGCAGTAGGTGATTTGCCTTTATTTATTGCTGCGTTTGAAGATAAATATAAATAGCATGGTTTAGACAGGGCTGATATTTATATTCGCCCTGCCTTTTTATAAATCATTAGATAAATACTTGATAACTACTACCGTTCTTAAGCCCTCTCTTGCTGGATGCCTACACGAATGTAGGTTAGTAGAGCAATGCAGGAGTAATTGCCGAGAGGGTTGGGAGGAGGATATATTAAATTATAG
>CAZMQH010000309.1:0-2273 GCA_964568245.1 uncultured Methylomarinum sp. | reverse complement strand
GCTTGAACTAAATTTAAGTACCGTCTGAGTATTCTATCTTCATCTAAAGACTTGACTTGATCAATAGCTTGTTCAATTGTTTTATATAGCTCGTTACTACTGTTCTCTTGTTGTTTTAAAGATGGATCAAATCGCTGAATAAAGTAATGCGTTAACAAGCGAACCACTTCAGGGTTTTTTGCCAGTGTGGTTTCCACATAAATCTGACTAAAAGTATTCCCAATCTGTCGTAAATAAAAATAGTAGGCTCTAAATATATTAACTTCTTGCCAACTTATACCTGCCCGCAGAACGAGCTGATTAAAGCCATCATTTTCTATTTTACCAAACCAGCATTGCTCAAAGGTTTCTTCAAAACAAGGCTTTAAATTCCTTAAATCTAATGTCGAAATATCTATATCCAACATTAAGCCAAAATCATGCATCCAAAATACATCGGCACAGTCTTTTTTGGTAATTTCATAAGGGCGTTCATCGCACACCTTAACACCCATATTTTCTAACATAGGTAAACTTTTCGATAAGGATGCCTGACCTTTACAAAATAATTTAAAGCGCAAGGTTTTCTTTTCAATGGCTGTTAAAGGGCTATATAAAATACTCTCAGCATCTACATTTTCAGAAATTAAATATTCGACCTTATCTATATCTAACAAAGCTGTACGGCTTGTTACATCCTCTTTATAGGCTGCTGAAAAGCCTTCATAGTAACTAGTGAAAAGTTGATTCCCTAGTGCTTCACCATGAAAACTATCGAGTTCTTGTTTTAAGTTATCTCCCCAATCAGTGAGTGCATCAACAATTTGCTCTTCTATTTCAGCGGCATCATATTCAACACAACAGCCTTTAACGCTGTGAATAATAAAATGTAATCTGGCTAGTATTGACTCTGATAGCTGTACACTGAACTCTACGTTTTCAGCTTTAAAAATACGCCTTAATATATATTCAATTTTCTTACGTGTTTCCGTGTAATAACGTTCGCGTGGTACAAAAACTAATAATGAAGCAAAGTGTCCATATAAATCATAGCGAATAAAAACTCTGACACGTTGGCTTTGCTGAAGTTGTAGCATGCCAGCTGTAATATTAACTAAAGAATCAAGGTCAGCCTGAAAAACTTCATCTCTAGGTAATGACTGTAAAGTAAATAATAGCGCTCTCGCTCTATGTGAGCCTTGTTTAAAGGAAAATTTATCCTGTAATTGTTTTATTTTTGTTGAAACCAGAGGGATTTTATTCAATAAACAAAAATAAGCACTTGAGCTATAGAGCCCTAGAAAACGCTTTTCTCCAATAACCTCCCCTTGCTTGTTGTATTGTTTAATCCCGATGTAATCCATAAATACAGGACGGTGAACAGTTGCCTTAGAGGTTGCCTTAGTTATCATTAAAGGCTGTTTGCTGTTAATCGCTTTAAAAGTTTGCTCTGATATTGGCGTTATTAAATCATGCGGGACGGAAACAATGGAATCTCGCAACAAGCCTAAGCCTGTACCAGGAATAGCTTTAAACCCAATATTTTTTCCTTCGGTTACAAAGGTATATTCCCGATAGGCTAAAAAAACAAAATAATCAGCATGTAGCCATTGCAGAAATTTTATTTCATCGCTAAATTGTTCTTTTTGATCAGGTGCTTGAGTTAACTCATTAATCACCACCTGCATATGATCTAAGCAACAGTGCCAATCTTCAGTCGTTGCTCTTACATCAAACAATACCCGACTTAAACTCTTTTGTAATAAGTTCATCACAGCAACATCACTTTGTCGGTCAATCTCTAAATGGATTAAGCATTCAGCTAATGCATCAGAGTCAGTACTGTTCTGATCGACAAAGCTTATAAATTTACCATTCAAGCCTCTTTTGACTAAATAGACTGGATGTAAAACTAAATGATTAGTAAAACCATGCCTATTAACCTCCATGCTAATGGATTGCAATAGAAAAGGCATGTCATTAACCACAATCTCTACAATGGTATGTTTTGACTGCCATCCATGCTGTTCTTGAGTAGGGTTATAAACTTTAACTTTATGCTCAGAATAAAATTCAAAAGCAAAATTCCAATGGGACAAAGCAGCACCATATAAATCTACAACGGTAACTCTATCAAAATCATTAAACACAACATCGTGATAATATTGCTTTGCAAATTCAACCAGGGTTTCTGCCTGTTTTCCCTTCAATTGTTTTCTGATATAGCTAAACAAATCGGTTAATAGTTTATTATTTTTTTTATTGACCATGATTTTGCAGTTCCTTTTTCAAAC
>CAZMQH010000308.1:0-2273 GCA_964568245.1 uncultured Methylomarinum sp. | reverse complement strand
TTAGTACATTTTATTGAACTAAACAATAATTTAACTACAATTGATTATGAGCAACTACCCGTATTAATAAATAACTCTTTAGACGATTTAAATATTTCAAAGCAGATACTTGCTCATTTATTGACAGAAGTAATAGAACAAAGTAAGGCTATAGAAGAAATTATTTGTAATAACTAATGAAACAATAAATTAAAACTCATGCCCAATAATAGAGAACAGAAATATAGAGTCTTATTAGTTGAAGACGATCTTGCCCATCAAACCCTGATCTTACGTTCATTTGAAAACCACCGTCAATATCAAATCATTTGCAAACATAATCTAGCAGATGCTTACCACGCTATTACCCACTTTTCACCCGATTTAATCATTACCGACTTTCGCCTACCTGATGGCGATGGCATTCATCTTATTGAACAATGTTTAAGCAATAAAACACGTCCAATTATTGTCATGACTAGCTTTGGCGATGAGTCTATTGCTGTCAAAGCCATGAAAGCAGGCGCATCGGATTATATTGTAAAAACAGAACAGTCATTAACCGAATTACCTATTATTGCTAATCGTGTATTACGAGAATGGCGGCTTATACTTGACAATAAAATAGTAGTTGAACAACAAAGTCGATTAATAGCAATTTTAGAAGCCACACCTGATTTAATTTGTATCGCGGATATTGATGGATTTCTCACCTACTTAAACAAAGCAGGATATGACATACTAGGCATTCCTGATACTGAAAACTTGGCTAAGATACGCTTAACTGATTTTCATACTAAAGACGATGCCTTATTAATTGTCTCAGAAAGCATACCCTATGCAATTAAGCATGGAATGTGGAAAGGAGAAACAACGTTTATTTCAAAATCGAATGAAAAAATACTCACCTCACAAGTATTAATTACTCACAAATCTGCACGGGGCGAAATAGATTTTTTTTCAACCGTTGCTAAAGATATTCGTAATCTTCGTTCCGCTGAAGAAACCATAAAATATCTTGCCTATTACGATCCATTAACAGGCCTTCCTAATCGCAATAAACTGTTAAAGCAATTAGACCATGAGATTGATAGAGTCCGTCGCAGTAAAGATTACAGTGCCTTACTATATATTGATCTTGATAACTTTAAAAATATAAATGACTCTCTTGGCCATCCCACAGGCGATTTGGTTTTACAAGGAATAGCACAAAGATTAGAGTCTAAGATTAGAGAACAAGATACTCTGGCTCGCTTAGGAGGTGATGAGTTTGTGGTTATTCTTACAGGGTTAAGCATGGATACTCTGGAAGCGATTAACCAGGCTAGAAAAGTCACCAAAAAACTGAATAAAGAGATTGCTATGGATCTTCATGTTGAAAACATGACCTTTAATTTGACAGCAAGCATTGGTATATCTATGTTTTCAGCTGGAACAGACAATAGCCATGAATTACTTCGTTTTGCCGACACAGCCATGTACGAGGCAAAAAAATCAGGTAAAAATCAATTTGAAGTGTTCCATAACGATATGAACATTCAAGTGCAACGCAAACTAGCGCTAGAACATCAACTGAAAAAAGCATGCAGTTATCATGAGTTTGTGCTATTTTTCCAACCAAAGAATGACACCTTAACGGGGAAAACTCATGGTGCAGAAGTCTTATTACGTTGGAATAACCCTGAAAAGGGCAGGATGGCACCAGGCTACTTTCTGGACATTCTTGAATCATCTGGACTTATCATGGAGGTAGGTGCATGGGTGCTGGAAGAAAGCTTAAAACAACTTGCCATCTGGATTAACAGAGGGCTTTGGAACCCTCAGCACAGACTCAGTATCAACATCAGTACTCGCCAATTTCAGGATGAGTACTTCGCCACAGCAATTATTCACTTAATAGATAAAATAAATGTCCCCTCCCAATGCATTGATCTTGAAATAACCGAATACAGTGTGATCAATGATGTAAAAAAGTCTGTAGCAAAAATGGATGAATTAATCGCTAAAGGCGTTACTTTTTCATTAGATGACTTTGGTACAGGCTACTCTTCATTAAGCTACTTAAAAAACTTACCCGTATCAACGGTCAAAATTGATCGCTCCTTTATTCAAGATATTACTGAAGATAAAAGCGATCAAGCCTTGGTTACTTCTATTATCACCATTTCCAAGAACCTTGGATTATCAGTTGTCGCCGAAGGTGTCGAAACTAAGGAGCAACTAGAGATACTTAAACAATATCAATGTGAATATGTACAAGGTTATTACTTTAGTAAGCCTATACCCGCCTTAGA
>CAZMQH010000307.1:0-2284 GCA_964568245.1 uncultured Methylomarinum sp. | reverse complement strand
TGACTCAAAAGGGCTTTCCCTCGCGACGGTTTCTATTCTCGGACAGCCTCCTAGAACAAGCCAGCAGTCTTCAGCTGGTGGTTATTTGACTTTGTTAGAATATTTATGCACTACTTATAGGCTTCTAGGGCAGCCTTTGCTTTAAATCTTGATCTATGCGTTTTTCGTTTTGTACTCATAATAATATCCCCTATAATCAACCTATATTTTGAGCTAAATCGCTCCTTAAGGAACGTGTACGGAATAACTTCCCGAATTTATAACGCAGATTTTTTTGTTTCAGATTGGGTGAACTCATGAGGCGCATAGTTGTTCTATGCAACGAATGAGATCATCCAAGCTGGGACAAAAAGGCAAGTTAGAAATCGGGAAGTTGTTTCGTGCACGTTCCTAAGTATTGGCCTAAATATTGGGGGCCACTATAAGCTTATTAATTAATACACTGAATCGTTACAAATAAATATGCAAAAAACAAGAAAAAGTGAAACTAGCCATTTATTGGTGGCTGCAGGTAAAAGTAGTCGGTTAGATGCTATTAGAAAAAAAGCAGAATCACAAATTGCGGGAACTAATGACAATAAAAAGTCTAAGCCTCAGTCATTTGTAACAGGTGTTGACCAAATAACAAAAGAGGCCTTACAGCAGGCACAGTTAATAATTGAGACTAAAATAGATTCAATTATTAATGCTTATCCTACAGGTAAGAAAAATACTTTTTTTAAATTAAAATATGCTGTGAGTGTCGATAAGCTTCAACAGATGCTGTTAGACGATATTTTTAAAAAACTAGAGCTGGATTCTAAAAGTATTAAAAATTATCGTTTGATTGAAAAGTTATATCTGGATGGGAAAGTAGCTGATGCTCAATAGAATCGTTAATCTATTTCCTTTATGGGCGATTATGCTATCAAGCATTGCTTTTTTTAATGCTGATTTTTTTAGCGCGTTTAAAAGTAGTATCGTACCTTTATTGACTATCGTTATGTTCAGTATGGGAATGACTCTTACTTGGGCAGATTTTAAAGCAGTATTAAAGAAACCTTTAATTGTTGCTATTGCAGTAGCTATTCAGTTTTTATTGATGCCCTTGTTTGCCTATGTTATTTCTATCTTATTGGGGTTATCAACAGATTTAATGACAGGCATGGTGTTAGTCGGGGCTAGTGCCGGAGGAACAGCTTCTAATGTGATTTGTTATCTGGCAAAAGGAAATGTCGCTTTATCTATTTTAATGACAATAGTTTCTACTTTATGTGCTGTACTATTAATGCCTGCTTTGACCTATATGTATCTTAATCAGCTTATACCAGTACCGGTTGAGGGGATCTTAAAGAGTATTCTGACTATTGTATTATTTCCTGTATTAATAGGCACTTTGTTGAATAGTTTTTTAACACAAAAACTAAAAAATCTTCAGCCATTTTTTCCATTGCTATCATCATTTTCTATTATTTTTATAATCGCGATTATTGTGGGTTTAAATCATGATAATTTAAACATTATAGCGCTGCCTGTATTGGTCGCTGTCTGTTTACATAATCTGATGGGATTAATAGCGGGGTATGGAATACCTTGGGTTTTAAAATATGATTCACAAAGTTGCCGAACAGTGTGTATTGAAGTGGCTATGCAGAACTCAGGATTAAGTGTTGCTTTAGCCATTAAATACTTTTCAATTTCTGCAGCCTTACCCGGCGCAATTTTTAGTATTTGGCATAATATTTCAGGTAGTTTACTGGCATTATATTGGCGTAAAAGCAATTGACAGTCTCTTTATATTTTTACAGTTTGGCATTTTCACCCCCAATTCCAGGTTTTTCATCAAACAGGCCTGCTCAGGGTGTACGGCAGGCTAAACAAGCTCCATTACTATCTAAATTCCATTCAGACAGTTATCCATGCCCAATTAATAACTCGCCACAGTGATGACAATAAGTGCTGTCTGCTACTTTATCATGTACATTGCCAATATAAGCGTAATGTACTCCATTAACCAAAGCAATAGATCTTGCTTTTAATAATGTGTAAATGGGGCTTTTGGGTATGTTTTGCATTGTCCAGTTAGGGTGAAAACCTGAGAAATGCAGGGGGACATCAGGCCCTAAATTTTCAACCACCCATTGAGTCATCTCCTGTCATTCTTTTTCGGAACCATTTTCTCTAGGAAAGAGCAAAGTGGTAATTGGTTTCATGTTTAATATAATGCCTAAGGGAGGCAGTATCAATAGCATATTCATGAAATATCACGGCATCGTTATAGGTGTAAGCAATGCTTTTACACTAC
>CAZMQH010000306.1:0-2296 GCA_964568245.1 uncultured Methylomarinum sp. | reverse complement strand
GCTTTCTGGTTTTAGCAAAAACTAAATTTACAGGGTAATTACATTTATTCCACACATCTTTTATTGAGATTATTTAATATGTTAAAAAAAGCAGTCTTCTTATTGTTTATTTCCTTTACTTCACTGTCACAAGCTGAAACTCTTGGATATGAAACATTATCTCCCGCACAGCCAACTCAAAACCCAGATAAAATAGAGGTTATTGAGTTTTTTTGGTACGGCTGCTCCCATTGTTATAGCTTTGAGCCAACCATGGCAAAATGGTTAAAAACCAAACCCGCTAATGTTGAGTTTATTCGCCAACCCGCTATTTTTAGCGCGCTATGGGGAAAACATGCTAAAGCTTATTTTGTTGCAGAAGCATTAAATGTTGTTGATAAAGTCCATGCTGATTTGTTTGATGCCATTCAAAACAAAAAGCAAAAATTAACATCTGAAGACCAATTAGCTGAGTTCTTTGTCGCTCGTGGCGTTGATGAAACCAAATTTAGAGAAACGTTTAACTCTTTCCTTATTGATGCAAAATTACGTCAAGCTAAAGCAATGGCCCCTCGTTACGGTATTACTGGCGTACCCGCCATTATTATTAATGGAAAATACAAAACTAACGGACCTTTAGCTAAATCACATGACAATATGATTAAAGTTATGAATCGATTAATCCAACGGGAAAGTCAAGTAAAATAATACATATCCATTTTGTAGAGCGGACTTCAGTCCGCTATGCTTATTTTTACGGGCTAAAATTCAGGACAATTCAATGGGTATATTGAGCGGTAAAAGCAACCCCGACAAATGGAAAAATAAATATTTTGATTTACTGGATGACAATGAAGAGCTTGAAAAAACACACCAAAACAAAGAAGATCTTCTTTGTAAGACTATCATGCGACTTTCGCTAGCAACTACTGGCCTAAACAAGCAACTAGACCCTCACCTTATACGCATTCGTAAACAGTTAAAAAATGGGTTAAAAAGTGAACAACTTAAGTTAGAACTAGAAAAATTTTCTAATGCTTTAATGAGGCTTGAAGAGACTGTCCCTGGTGATAGCTTACCCGATGCCAGTTTACTGTTTGAATTTCTATTTCATCATTTTCCTGATCAAAAAAAAGATATCCAGCATATAGAGGCTAAATATGAAAAAAACAGATATTCCAATTCTCAATACCTTATTGTTGCAATTAACGACCTTATTGATAGCATTCAACATATTGAACCTATTTTAGACACTCCCCTTAAACTAGCTATTCTTGATATTGACACGGCATCAATAAATAAAAAGTTACAAGGTTTATTAGAAGACATTGAAATACCCGAAAAATTTGAAACCCAAGCAGATGAATTAAAGCAAAAGCTCTATGTAGATACGCCTATTGCCAATATTCTGGATGACACCATCTCCTTATTATTTCAAATAAAAAAACATTTTCAGACTGAACAACAAGATATGGCTTTATTTCTGGGCCAATTAACTGACCATCTGGCAGAACTTGGAATCAAAGCATCGGGAGTTAAAAGTGATACACAAGCGAGTGCAAAGAAAAGAAACTTACTTGATATTTCTGTTTCATCACAAATGCTGGAATTACAAAAAAACTCTAAGGCAGCAACACAACTAGAACCTCTAAAGCTATTAATACATTCGCGCTTAGAAAACATTGCACTGAACATTCAAAAGCAACATGCACTAGAAGAAATTGAGCATAAAAAATCCAATACAGAATTAGATGCTCTGACTGCAAAAATTAATGCGATGGAGCTTGAATCGAGTCAATTAAAAATCAAGCTTGAACTCGCTCATCAAAAAGCAACCCATGACCCTCTCACAAGTCTACCCAACCGATTGGCATACGATGAGCGCTTCAACATTGAATTTTCTAGGTTAAAACGCTATCAAACACCACTATGTTTACTTATTTGGGATATTGATTTTTTTAAACATATCAATGATGAATTTGGCCATAAAGCAGGAGATAAAACACTTATTTTGATAGCAAAGCTTCTCTCAAAATTTTGCAGAAAAACAGACTTTGTTTCACGCTTTGGTGGTGAAGAATTTACCATGCTACTCTCTAACACTGAGACTCAATCGGCTCTAATCACTGCTAACAATATTAGAGAAACCATTGAGAAAACTGCATTTAATTCAAATGGCAAAAAAATAGCGATGACTGTTTCCTGTGGCATTACTCAGATAACACACTTAGATGAGGGTGACGCTGCTTTTATTAGAGCTGACAAGGCCTTATATCAAGCCAAAAACAATGGCCGTAATCAGTGTGTAGTCATATAG
>CAZMQH010000305.1:0-2378 GCA_964568245.1 uncultured Methylomarinum sp. | reverse complement strand
TAATAGTCATAAAACCATGAATATTACTGTAATCTACATTACTACTAAGATCGGCTGAAAATCCTGCTCTACAATAAAACCACAATAGGTGAAAAATTAAGCAAGCTATTCGATATGAAATTTTCATTTTTATATGTACTCAAGTTTGCCGAGAGGTGACGGATAAATATATATTTGATAGTTATCGGGTGGGCAAAGCGGCAACGTCCTATCCTACGGGTGCTCAAGTTATTTCATGCACGTTATTACTCTTCATTTAGATGATTTAGATGGTTTTATAGAAACTTCAAATTTTTTCAGGTCAATGGTTAGAGGTGGGAGGCTTTTATCATGATCAATTTTAAATATTGATTTCCATTGGGATTTATCAAGGTCTCTATAAGCTGCAAGTACGGCTATAAAATTACTATTTCTTTCAATTTCAAAACCTTTGTTAAGAATTTTTTGTCCTGGTGTTATTTCAACTTCCTCTCTGTATAATAAATCCTTAGCCAAAATGGCTTTGTCATTTTCATATAAGGTAAAAAAATCGTTTTTATCAAAAGTATCAATATGCGTTAATTGGTAGATGCGAAGAACAATGGGAGATGCTCTATTTTCATAATCTGGATTGAGGTTTTCCGCCGCTATAATGTTTAAGTCTATAGGTATGGTAGTTTTCGGTGTACTACAAGCAGAAAGCAGTAAAATACTGAGAAAAATAAAAAAACAGTTGAAATATGAGTAAATATGTTTCACTTAATTGGCCTTATCTGTTAAAAATAAAAAAAGTTTTCATTGTTACTAATTCTATAGTAGAAGTAGCTTGACATCTATAATTTTGAAGTAAGTAAAAAACATTGCTTATTTCCTCGTTTATAGTCTATGCTCTTTTAGTATATATGTTACTCAATTAGATTGATTATGCCATTAACACTCACAATACAAGCAATAGACGGACAAGCTAGTGTCGAGCAGAATAAAGTTATTATTGATGAAAGTGAGGGTTCTATTGGTCGTTCTGATAGTAATTCTTTAGTATTGCCGGATGAAAATAAACTAATTTCAAGGTACCATGCAAAAATTTCCTATGTAGATGGTAAATATATTCTATCTGATAACAGTCTAGCGGGTAGCTTTATAAATAATGCAAGTACACCCCTTAACAATGCTGCTATAGATTTGGTTGATGGTATGGTTATCGGCATTGGAAATTACGATATTTTAGTGAGTATTTCTAACCCTTTGAGTGGGAATGAAGCTGGGTTTGAAGAACAAGATATTTTTTCTTCATTAATGGAGCAAGGTGATCAAAGTTTGGCTGCGTCACCTTTTTTGGTGGTTGACCCTGCTGCAGATTCCGCTGTAATGGTGCAAACTGAAAGCAACCCTTTACTAGATTCAATAGGTGAAAGTTTTGTCGATCCATTTGCTAATAAAAGCCAACAATACACAGCTACTAATGATCTCTTGAATAGTCTTGGAAATGAATTGGCTCAACCTAGTTCGGAGTTGTTGGCCGAAAATATTTCCACATTAAATGATAGTTTTATTCCTCCTTCGGTAGAAGAAATTGCAATAGATTTCGAACAAATACCTGAAGATTTTAATTTTGAGGATTTGTTTGATACACAAGCTATCGATACTTCAGTCGATATTGAAGTGTTGAATCAAGAAAAATTACCGCCTCAAGCAGAAAATAAAGTGCAGCCGATTAATAAGGTTATTGCGGAAGAAAAAGTTAAGACAGTAGATAAAGCAGAAGAAACGCCGTTATCTACACAAAAGAATCATCTGCAAAACAGTTCGGATGGTAGTTATTTACTTCAAAGTTTCTTACGGGGTGCTGGAATTGAAGATGAGAAAATTGAGCAAGCTGAGTTAGAAAACAAGATGTCATCTATTGGAGCAATGTTTCGACAGTTTGTAGATAGCACCGTTGCAGTATTAAGAAGTCGAGCTGAATTTAAAAGTTTGTTTAGGGTATCAGTAACTACAATTAGAAAATCAGATAATAACCCGTTGAAATTTTCAGTTACAACCGATGAAGCATTAAAGCATTTAATAAATGATGGGCAGGGAGGGTTTAAGCCATCTATTGAGTCTATTGATGAAGGTTTTAATGATTTATTAAATCACCAATTAGCAATGCAAGCGGGAATTCAAGCGTCTTTATCCGACATACTACAACAATTTAATCCAGCAAATATTGAGAAGCAATATCAGGAAGGGCTGGTTTTGCAAAAGAAATCTAAATGTTGGGAAAAATATAACAAGCTCTATGCTGAGTTGTCTGAGTCAGCGGTAGAAGATTTTTTTGGGGACGTTTTTTCAGAGGCGTACGAAAAACAAATGAAACAATTAAAACCTTAAGGAACGTGCATGAAACAACTCCTAAG
>CAZMQH010000304.1:0-2396 GCA_964568245.1 uncultured Methylomarinum sp. | reverse complement strand
CTAGAATAGATAGAATCTGCTTTTTTATTATCTAAAACACCATAACCTATTTCGTTTCTGTAAATTCAATCCCCCCCTCGAAGTAAAAATTGCTATTGATTAAAGAAGCCAATATATTTAAATCTGTTTAATGCAGTGATATAATTAGTCTATTTGTTCAATTGATTTAACTGAACAAATCATTTATAGATAGATTATGAGAAAAAGTGATTTTAATTATCATTTGCCTGAGCATTTGATTGCCCAAAAACCATTGGCAGAGCGTGTTGCAAGTCGGATGTTATTTGTAGATAGAGTAACAGGTGACTTAAAGGATCAGAAATTTACTAATTTTATAGATTTAATTAATAAAAATGACCTGCTAGTACTTAATGATACTAAAGTGATTCCTGCAAGGTTATATGGTAAAAAACAAACGGGGGGTAAAGTTGAAATTTTAATTGAGCGAGTACAAGATGAACACCATGCGCTTGCCCATATTCGTTCTAGCAAATCCCCAAAATTAGATAGCACTATAGAGTTGGATCATGGTTTTTCTTGTCGTGTCACAGGTCGAGAAGATGACTTGTTTTGCCTAGAAGTGAGTGATGAAAATACTATTTTAGATTTGCTCGATCAGATAGGCCATATCCCTTTACCACCTTATATTACCCGAGAAGATGATCAAGAAGATTTGAATCGCTATCAAACTGTTTTTGCAAAACAGGCTGGGGCTGTTGCAGCCCCAACAGCGGGCTTACACTTTGATCAAAACACTATCGATAGATTGATGGAAAAAGGTGTGCAGAAAGCATTTGTCACCTTACATGTGGGTAGTGGGACATTTCGGCCCGTTAAAGTGGATGATTTATCTGAACATAAAATGCATAAAGAATATTATTCAGTTTCACAAGAAACGGTTGATGCAATACAGCAAACAAGAACAAAAGGTGGGCGTGTTATCGCCATTGGAACAACAGCAGTTAGGGCTTTGGAATCAGCCTCTAAAGATGGACTGTTAATGGCTGGGTTTGGTGATACTAATTTATTTATTACTCCAGGTTATAGCTTTAAATCAGTCGATGCCATGCTAACTAACTTTCACTTACCTGAATCTACTTTATTAATGTTGATATCAGCTTTTGCTGGTTATGGTCATATTATGCATGCTTATCAACATGCAATTGAACAACAATATCGTTTTTTTAGTTATGGCGATGCCATGTTTTTGTCTTAGGAGAGCAGGGGAAATGGAATATGCCATTATTTATTTACATGGTTTTAATTCAGCATCATTAGATTTATCAGGAAACTTATTGGTTTCCAAACAAAAGCTAGCCGTTTTAAAAGAGTTTTGTGAAGATCGAAAAATTAAACTCTACACACCAAATGTGGACTATAGCGATTTTAAAAAAATTGTGAATGATTTGCTGTTATCTTTTAAGGATTTTGAGGCTGAAGCTTATAAAGTTATATTTATGGGTTCTTCACTGGGTGGGTTTACCAGTGAATATATGGCGATGAAGACCAAAACAAAAGCCATCATGATTAATCCAGCTATGTTTCCTGCCACATTATTGACTCAGTTTATAGGCACGACTGAAAACTTTGAAACACATCAGCCTTATAATTGGAAAATACAGCACTGTGAACAATACCAGCAATATGAACATGAGTTGAGATCAAGTAAGGAAAATATTGACTGTACTATATTACTTGATATGGGAGATGAGTTACTAGATTCACATTTAACACTAAAGCAATTTAACAGTAGTGCAAAAATCATTACATATCCTGGTGGCTCACATAGCTTTGAACATATTGAACAGGCCTTGCCTACGATTGAAAAAGTAATTTATAGTTTGAAATAGCGGGGAGGGTAATAATAAAAAACACCAGCTATCTAGTGCCCTAGCAGGAGTGTTAATCGTTCCAAAAGTTTTGGTAGGCAATTATATTCAGTTTTATCTGGAGAAACATTAGGTAGAGACAAGGCATGTCTTGTCTCTACAGCCAAAACTTATGCGACGAGTAATATACTCTTAAAAAACAAGTAGATAAAAAATAAATAGCCTGGCACTTTACTTGGTAGTAATATTAGAATATACTAATACAGTGAATTTCTTAAATAGATTTGCAATTTGTATTATTCGATTAAATATCAATCCACGAGGGGATAAAAATGAAATCAAAGATTTTACTTTTAACTGCTGCACTTATGTTATTAACTGTTGGTTGTACGACGACTGATAGTAATGGTATCTCTATAACAGAAGATGCAAAACTATATAACGAAACTTTAAATCCACGCCAAAAAGAATATGATAATCACTTAGGTTTTAATGATTTACATATTCAAGCAATAAGGCATTTAAAACCAGAAACTAATGATATACATGATCCAGATTTACAAACTA
>CAZMQH010000303.1:0-2398 GCA_964568245.1 uncultured Methylomarinum sp. | reverse complement strand
TTTTCTGAATTCAAGTCAAAAAAACTGGAACATCGAGTTATAGCAAAAGACTCTGAACCAAGGAGTGCTTTGAAAATTTATGTGGTTTTTAACTTCGAAAGTTGAGTGTTTATATGGTTAAATTACTTATTGAGCTTTTTAATTTCTTGGCTAAACCCGCCAAGTCATGACTTGCTTGAGATGTCTCGCTTGCTACCTGTACACTTTGTTCTGAAATATCACTGATGGTCACAATACTTTGATTTATCTCTTCTGCTACCGTGCTTTGCTGTCTTGCAGCAGTTGCAATTTGAGAGTTCATATCATTGATTGTTGTGACTGATTGAGTGATTGATTGCAGCGCCACACCTGAATCGCTTGCTTGTTGTACGCTTTGTTCTGTCATTTTATGGCTTGCATTCATGGCACTCACGGCTTTTTGGGCACCTGATTGTAATTTTTCTATCATCGTCTGAATTTCGTTGGTAGACGATTGGGTTCTACTCGCCAAGGTACGCACTTCATCGGCAACAACAGCAAACCCTCGCCCATGCTCACCCGCTCTGGCCGCTTCAATTGCTGCGTTAAGTGCAAGTAGATTGGTTTGTTCGGAAACGTTTCTAATAACATCAAGAATACTACTAATATCACCAACATCAGTTTCTAGCTGATTAATAACAGAAGTAGCCTGGTTAATTTCGCTAGCGAGTGAATTGATTGAGGTTACTGCCTGAGAAACCACAATATTACCTTCAGCGGCTTGACTGTCCGCATCACTAGCAGAACTTGCCGCTTTAGATGCATTTCTGGAAACTTCTTCTACAGTGGATGCCATTTCGTTCATAGCCGCTGCAACTTGTTCTGTATGTTGTTTTTGTGTCTGGATACTAATAGAATTTTTATCAACCATTTGAGATAAGGACTCTGAGTGGTCAGTTAATTCAATTGCATTATCACTGACTTGGCGGATGATATTTTGTAAGTTGTTAGCTGCCTTATCAAAGTCCTGAGCCATAACGCCAATTTCGTCTGTAGGTTTGAAATGTGTCCGAACGGTTAAATCTCCTCTACCAAAACTTTGTGCAAATACAGAGAGAGCATTGATTGATGAAATAATATTTTTGGGGATGGTTATTGATAAGCCAATACCGATAAATGTCCCAATAAGTAAGGTTGTTATAATAATTAGATTAGCTTGAGCAACGAGAGCCACCGTCTTTTCACCTACTTCAGTTGCTTTGTTCCAGCCATCCTTCTCTGCATTTGCCGCTGATTGACGAGCATCTGTAGCAATTTCATTCATTTTTTTAACAATCGCTTTTAGCTCTGTGTCGTTCTCAATCCATTCTGCAGCTGCCTGGCTATATTTAGTTGTTGCTAATCTGGCAACGCTGATTTTTTTAAGCTCAACTTTGTCTTGTGTTATTTTTTGCAGCTTATCATATAGCCCCATCAGCTCAGGTAGATTTTGTAGCATCAGTTGATAATATTGACGATCTTTAAATAAGCGCTCTTGTTTTTCGTGTTGGATAATAGTATAAGCGAGGGACTTAATTCTATTGACTAAAATATATTTTTGTACTTTGCTATTTAGTTGATTTTGAGGTGCTGAATTTTTACGTAATGCTGCATATTCCACTTCTTGTTTTAAGGCAAATGCGTAGGCTTCTGCTAGAACACTTTCGCCACTTTCTACCATAACCTTGACAGCTTTTTTGTTATTAAGCAGAGCTTGAACACCTCGTTCGTAGAGTTCACCAAAATCAGTTACGTTAGTTTGCACCGCAGCAGATTGATCAAGTAAAGCCTGGTCATTAAATTTTAGTCCAATTTGATTAACTTTACTTAAATCTTGTGTCATTTTTGCCAAAACGGCTTTGGCGCGTTTATGAGTCTCTGGTGACTCATATAATAGATAGTTTAATTGCTCTATGGTTGCATCGTAAGCGCCGGCATGGATGTCTACAGCAAGCTTAACGGCAGGTATTTTCCAGTCGACAATTTCATGGACATTCTTTCCTAACCAGCCAATATAGAGCCAGGCTAATAGGCCAAAAATAAGAAGAATTCCTGTTAAACCAGAAAAACTCAAAATCAGTTTGTTACGAATAGTCATTAGAGAACTCTTTATATTAAAAAATATTGGGGTTAGGCTAAGGAGCTTATTATTAGGAAGCTGGAAATAAATAATTGTCCAATATTGGGCAGAACTTTTGTCCGTCTTCATTCGTGGAAAAAAAGCACATAGCAGGCTACGTAACCGTTTCCTCAGGGATTAAGACGGACAAAAAGACCAGCAAGATTGGATGATTATTTTTTATCTCCCTTAAATTTTGGATTAATGTTAAGTGTAGGGTGGTTTTGTGAAAATGCAATGTTAGGGGGAGGATTGCATTATGTGAAGAAAGTAATAGACTAC
>CAZMQH010000302.1:0-2411 GCA_964568245.1 uncultured Methylomarinum sp. | reverse complement strand
TTTACTGGTTCAGCCCCTCGATAAACATGATTTACTGCTTGCAGATCGCTATTACACATCTTAGGGAGGCAGTAACAAATAATATACCCACCTCTCTTGTCTTTTTATCCCTCCTTGGCTCTTCTCAATCGGCACATAGAATGACTATGCTTCTCTTGAGAAGAGCCAAGGAGAAATAAAAATCCTGCGAGATCTAGGTACATTATTTATTACTGACTCCCTTATGCCAATTTTGCTCTGCTGATGAGGCAAGGAACGCCTCTGGTTTTTAGGCAACGCAGTACCGTAAAAAGTGATTTTCGTCGAGGAAAACGTCTTGGAAGAAAGGATCATATTATTCACCTAAAAAAACCAAAGAAGAAAACTATCTGGATGACAGATGAAGCATGGGCTGAGCTACCCGATGAAATTTCTGTTCGTGAGTTTTCTGTCAAAGGTACCGTTTATGTCTCAACGCTTGTTGATGCCACGATGTATTCTAAAAAATTTTTAGCCGAGCTCTATTTGCAACGATGGAAAATTGAGGTTGATTTTAGAACAATAAAAACACAGTTGGGAATGGAAATGTTGCGTTGTCAATCAGCTGATATGGTTAAAAAAGAAATTGCAGTACACCTTTTGGCCTACAATCTTATACGGGCAAATATTGCCAGAGCTGCCTGCCTTAATGATAAAGAACCACGACACCTTAGCTTTATGTCAGCGGTTCAGCTAATGCGTAACACGGCAAGTTTGTGTCTCACATTAACGGAGGTAACACTAGGAAAATTAGTGCAACCTCTTTTAATAGCCATGGCTCAAACGGAAATAGGACAACGAAATCGACCTAATCAGCCAAGAGTTATAAAGCGCAGACCAAAGGGGTATCCATTAATGACAAAGCCAAGAAGTGAATATGCAACCAATTGATATTAATAGGTTTAGTATCACTGGTAGCGGCATTATGGACTGCCCCCTTGATTAACTTGATTTAATAATTAATCAGTGCCATGAAACAGGGTCGATGTTATAAAAGGTTTGTAGTTGCCTATATAATTCTGGCAGTTTCTTTTCCATTTGCACTGGCTTCTCAAAAAAAGATTCACTCGCTACCGCGAAAAACTCAGATGGTGAAACCGTACCATACTCATCTAATACCTTATTTTTACCTCGTTTTGCGCGTTCATGTAGTGCATCGTACTCTTCGCTTAATACCTTATTCCACTCTTTATAGTGCGACTCATTTCTAAGTACGGGCAAACCGTTCATATGACCGCTTTGCTCATCTAATTTATGTGCAAATTCATGTATCACCACATTGTGACCATCCTCAGCATTTACCGAACCACTAAGAACATCGGTCCATGACAACACAACAGGTCCCCGCACCCAAGATTCGCCAGCCCGTTTACTGGGCTGTTCAGTAGTAATTAATCCATTATGTTGTACTTCATGTGCTATGTACGCATTTGGATAGATCAAGATAGATGAAAACCCAGTGAAACGACGTTTATTCCCTTGTAACAATAACAAGCAAGCATTACCAGCCACAACGACACGAATTTCATCTGTCAGCTCAATACCCATACATCCGATAAACTTCTTTTTATCTAAAAATATATTGATATGACCATGTAATTCTTCACGCAGGGGTTGTGGTAACTTTGAATAAATAGTTACATACTTTTGCATAATAGCAATTCGACTGGAATCCAATGGCGTTTTAAATAACTTTTCTCTACGCGCACGGCGTAGATACTTGCGTAGATACCATAATAAAGCTACAGAAAAGACTAGACTGAATAAAATAATTAAACGCATTGTTATAAATCCATCTGTAAACTTGCAGTTTACTCTTTTTTTCTTTTGCTCTTGCTTTTTTCTTTCCCAAAACTTTGTCGGCTGTCTCGCTGACTTTTCCCACACTCAGTTTGCAAACATCAGAAACTCGCTTTTACGTAAGCGCTCAATTCTCAGCATAATTCCCAACCCCCGATAATAGTGCCACACTGTTTCCTACGATTAATAGAGCCTCTTGCAAAACTGATAAAAGCGAAGAATATTCTTAGCAGCAGTTGCTAAAAAAAGAAAAACTTACCCATAAATGGTAAAATAGGAGACCTGAAAAGCTACCCAAGGCATCCCCCCGTATCTTACTCGATAGGTTAAATCCGAAATCAAAGCAGAAAAGAAAAGGTGCCGAAGGGTTGGTCACCAAACAGCTGAAACAGTACGATATAAAGAACGTAGTACCGTTGAGCGAGTGAATGCCCGTTTAAAAGATGAGTTTGGAGGGCGTGTCATTAGGGTTAAGGGGCCTGAGAAAGTAATGTGTCACTTAATGTTTGGAATTTTGGCACTAACCAGCAATCAAATGATGTGCTTTCTTGAGTAAAGCGATCGTTGCTTTACTCAAGAAAGCACATCAGCAG
>CAZMQH010000301.1:0-2414 GCA_964568245.1 uncultured Methylomarinum sp. | reverse complement strand
AAGGAGAAATAAAAATCCTACGATATCTAGGTACATTATTTATTACTGACTCCCTTATTACCCGTTTTATTCGCTCTTAACGGTGACATAGCCTAATTTAAGGCCAAGAATAAAACCGGCAATTTGGGAAATCGCTACATCCAATATAATTTTGCCCCACTTTGTTTCCTCGAACCGCACTTCGCATTTCAAGTTTATTTCCACAGCTGGGGCAAGAACCTCCCACTTTATATTTTATTGATGACCCAACTTGATTAGCCGTTGGATTTTTAACCTGCATCACAATAGACTTTAATAAGCTAATTTGTTGCTGCAAAAATCCGTTAAGATCTTGCCCTTTACTATTAGCGATATCATCTAACTGCTGCTCCCATTGTGCCGTTAACAAGGGATCCTTAAGGGTACTGGGCACCGCATCAATCAAATTAAATCCTAAGGTTGTTGCTTTTAAGACCTTCTTTTCTTGTTGAATAAATTTACGCTGAAACAAAGTTTGGATAATGTTAGCTCGAGTAGCCTGCGTACCAAGCCCAGCCGTTTCCCTAAGTATTTTTTTCATCACCTTATCGGTCACCTGCGTGCCGATGGTTTCCATAGCTTTGATCAACGTGCCTTCTGTGTAATGCTTTAGCGGTGTGGTTAATTTATCCAACAATTTAAGCTGTTCACAAAGCAGCTCCTCACCTTTTTTAACAGCAGGCAATTCCTTTTTATTATCATCAGCTGTTATTTTGGGTGATTTAGTTAGGTCTGATTCTAAGGCCAGCTTCCAACCTTTAACTCGGGCAATTCTTCCACTTGCCTTAAATTTATCCTTTTTAATAGCGATAACAATCGTACTTTGATCATATTCAAAATCTGGGAAAAACTGCGCAATATATCGCCGGCGAATTAAATTATAAAGATTAAATTCTTTAGCATTAAGTCTGCTAACACCTGGTGTGGCCTGAGTGGGCACAATACCATGGTGAGCAGTTATCTTTTTATCATTCCAGACTCTGGAGCGTTGTTTTTTATCTGCTTGAGCAATCAACTCAATTAAGTTTGCATCATTTTTACCCAGTGCATGTAATACCTGATCCACATCATTAAATTGACTCACAGGAAGGTATTCACAGTCAGTTCTGGGATAAGAGGTTAATTTATGCGTCTCATATAGTGCTTGTGCAATGTTTAATACATCTTGTGCGCCATATCCCCAGCGCCTTGACGCTTCTTGTTGCAACCCTGAAAGGTTATAAAGCAAAGGTGCTGGCTGTTTCTTTCTTGCCGTTATTGCCGATGTCACTTGCCCCATTTGTTGCTGACAGCGGTTAATCACAGCCTGAGCAATATGTATATCTAAACATTGCTTTTGTTCTTCGCCTCGCACTTTGGGCAATTGCCATTTTGTTTCCAGCAATTCTCCAGCAATTCCATTATTGGTCTTAAAATAAGCCTGTACTTCATAATAAGTAACCGCTTTAAAATTTAAGATTTCGCGATCTCTCTTTACAATCAATGCCAAGGTAGGTGTTTGCACCCTTCCAACAGACCGTACTTGCCGATCATTGGCCAATAAAGTATAAGCCCGGGTTAAATTCATTCCAATCAACCAATCAGCTCTGCCACGTGCTAATCCTGAAAAATAAAGCGGTTCGGTTTCCTTGCTAGGCTTAATTTCCTTTAATGCCCTTTGTATGCTAACAGTATCTAATGCTGATAACCATAAGCGACGGCTTGACCCCATATATTTAAAATAATCCATCACTTCTCTAGCAATGGTTTCTCCTTCTCTATCCGCATCAGTTGCAATCACTACACTATGCGCACCCTTTAATAATTTCTTTAAAACCGTCAGCTGTTTACTGGTTGATTTTTTAGGTGTCATTTTCCATTCTTGGGGCAAAATAGGTAAATCAGCCAATGACCATCGTTTATATTTAGAGTCATACCCATCTGGCGGAATCATTTCAAGCAAATGACCGATACACCAGCTAACAATCAGATTATTACCCTGTAGATAGCCATCGTTACGCTGATTTGCACCAAGAATGCGAGCAATATCTCGGCCTTGCGATGGTTTTTCACAAAGGTAAAGTTCATAAGTAGGTTGAGAACGGCTGGCCAATAAAATCACTCTATATTTAATATCAATAATGAATGAGGGATTATACCTGAGTAAAAACCAAATGATTAAAAGCAGGCTTGAGTGATGATTATCAATTAAAAACTATTGATAGGATTTATGCCCAATTGCCCTAGGGTATACTTTCTTTTATCTCAAAAAGATAGGTTGTTTCTCAAGACTAAATAAGTACAAATATTTTAAATTGTAAAATGTTTTGGAATGAATACAGATATATTGTTAATTCATAGCCTTTTACTTAAAATCATTGTAATGACTCAGTGTCCTTTGTCATCTCGACCTTAAG
>CAZMQH010000300.1:0-2423 GCA_964568245.1 uncultured Methylomarinum sp. | reverse complement strand
ATCCCACTACGCCTAAAGGCCAGCAAAGGCAAATATTTTCTGATCTTTCCGACTAATACAGTAAGTCTGTTTATCCAGCTCTGTTTGTTGCCACTCATAAAAACCGGTGACGGGTATTAATCAGCGTCTTTGCTGATAATGTGATTTAAAAGCAGGTTTTTCGGTGATTGTTTTTGCTCTTGCATTCATTAAATTATAACTGATTTTTCGATCTTTAGCCTAATGAGGAATCAGTCCCCAATGCAAATAAACCGCCTTATAACTACCATCATCCAATTGAACTATCCTTAGTATTTTTTGCCCTGGAGAGCTATTATCGCTAGTTTCATAACGCAGTAAGCGATGCAGCTTAAAGGTCTTTATCATCTGAGACGGCGTTGCTGTTAAATTAAATCGACCACACATGGTTTTCTGTCAGGTTTCACTACGTTGTACCATGATTTTTTCAAACCTGATAAGCCTTGTAATGGATGCATCAAAGAATATCTTGATTGTTTTTTTGAATGCTGTACACTTTTATTTTCTATTCTTTGCGTCTTTTTATGCCTACTTCTCAAAAAAATAATCATGGTGGCTCTCGTACTGGCGCAGGTCGTAAAAAAGGTTCCTCTGCCTATGGCGAGAGCACTAAAGCCATTCGCATACCAGAAAGTATGATTCCCTTGGTAAAAAAAATGTTAAATCAGCAAAAACAACTCTTTACAGATTTAACAACACATTCACCGTCTATCTTTTTACCAGCGACTTCACCTAACCCTGTTGCCATTCCCCTGTTTTCTGGCAAAGTAGCGGCAGGATTCCCCTCACCTGCTGATGATTACATTGAAAAAACCTTAGATTTAAATGACCTGTTAATTCAAAAACCAGCGGCTACCTTTTTTGTTCGTGCTGAAGGAGAATCTATGTTGGGAGCAGGAATTCATCCCAATGATATTTTAATCGTGGACCGCTCGATTGATCCTGTTGTCGGAAAAATCGTTATTTGTGCCTTAAATGGAGAACTCACCGTTAAACGTTTAAATAGCATAGGTGATGAAATTATTTTAGGCGCAGAAAACCCAGCTTACCCAGATATTATCGTCCACAAAGATATTGAATTAGTTATTTGGGGAGTGGTGACTAACGTTATCCATCCAGTTTAATGGCAACAGAAACACCATTACTTATTGCCCTGGTTGATTGTAATAACTTTTATGTCAGTTGTGAGCGCGTCTTTCGCCCCGACCTTGCAAACAAACCAGTAGCCGTACTCAGTAATAACGATGGCTGTATTGTTTCTCGCAGTCAGGAGGTTAAAGATTTAGGCATTAAAATGGCAGTTCCTGTGCATCAAGTACAAGCTTTAATTAACCGTCATCAGGTTCAATTATTTTCATCTAATTACAGCTTGTATGCCGATATGTCTAACCGCGTCATGCAATGTTTAGAAGCTTTCAGCCCTAAACTTGAAATTTATTCCATTGATGAATCATTTTTGGATTTAAGCAATATCAGCCAAGACCCCACGAATTACAGCCAACAAATAAAACAAACCATTCTTCAATCTACTGGCATCCCCGTTTGCGTAGGGTTAGGGCCAACTAAAACACTAGCTAAACTGGCTAACTATGCCGCCAAGAAATGGAAAAAAACCGCAGGTGTGTTAGATTTATCAGACCCTGTTCGTAGAGGAAAACTCATGCGTATAGTCCCTGTTAGTGAAATTTGGGGGGTCGGCCCTCAAACCACTCAAAGGCTTAAATTAATGGGTATCAATACAGCTTATGATTTAGCCAAGCACCCCGTTGAATCTATTCAATCCCAATTTAATATTGTCGTAGCCAGAATAGTGATGGAATTAAATGGAAAGGCTTGTATATCACTAGATGATATGACAACAGATAAACAACAAATTGTATGTTCCCGCAGTTTTAAACGACGCTTAACCCAATATGCTGAATTAGCAGAAGCACTCGCCTTTTTTTGTAGTCGTGCGGCAGAAAAATTACGCAAGCAACAATCTGTTACAGGCTCGATTACCGTTTTTATTAGAACGAACCCTCATGCCCCTAACGAACCTCAGTATCAGCGCTCCAGTTACTCAATACTTAATCAAGTAACCGCTGATACCCGATATATTATTAGTATTGCCAAAGGTTTATTAAAAGACATTTATAAAACCGGCTATCGCTTCCAAAAGTGTGGAGTGCAACTAGGACATATTCAAGCATCCTCCACGCCAAACCAAGTCGATTTGTTTGAACCCTCGCGATCTAACAGCGATGTGCTGATGACAACAATGGATAAGGTCAATCAACGTTTTCCTAAAAGCATTACAATCGCATCTGGGCTAAAAACTCATTGGCAAACTCCCGTTAAACACTTATCTAAACGCTATACTACAAATTGGAATGACCTTGTTATTGCAAAGTGCTTGTAAACAA
>CAZMQH010000299.1:0-2456 GCA_964568245.1 uncultured Methylomarinum sp. | reverse complement strand
TATTTAAAATTGTTGTGACAAACTTAGTCGAATATCCATGCCTGGGGCAATTGCCCCTTCACCACCTCCGAACCCTGGCAGATTGTATTCAGTATTCATAAAGTTATCCAGATTTAAGCGTAGGATGGTTCTTTTCCATGGGCGCCAAGTGGCAAATAAATCGTGTAATATATAGCCCTGCTGCTCACCCACCAAATTACAAGAGGGCACAACAAAAATACCACCGGCACAATCTGGATCTGGTTTTGTTCCTGTAGTCACCAAGCGATTATTAAATGCTTTTAGGCGATAGCCTATTTCAAAATTGTATTGATTAATTTTTCGTCCAAAGGTGAAAATTATTTTATCTGCGGGGCTGTCTATTAAATCCTGCTTTCCTTGATCTTCTGCTGTGTTAACGTTACTAACGCTGGGGTTACTATTATGTTCAAAATAATTAAGGCTTCGATACCCATCCAGAGTAGATAAAGAAAGCCGGCTGAAATAAGTGTCTGAGTCATAACTTAAATCGACTTCAAACCCATGATGAACCTCTACACCAGGCTGACTAATTTCTCCTGTTGCTGTGTTTTGGTATATAGACTCTAAAATATTATCAACTTGAGTATAAAAAAAGGTTAGTTTAGAGGAAAGACGATCACTAATATCAAACAGACCATCATAAGTAAACGATAGGCCAACTTCGTGATTGCTTGATTGTTCTGGTTCATATAAGTCACCACAAATGGCTTTATTAACCGAGTAGGGATCCTGCTCGGCTGCCGCTTTATCAATATTATATTGCGCCCTTGCCGCGTTAAATGCAGTCCGGTTAGCAAAGTTAGCTCGGCGAGGTCTTATAGGGACAGGGTTAAACATTGAAAAAGTTTTACAGCGTGTGGTGGTGGTGGAGAAATACTCATCAATTAAGGGTGCTCTAAAGGCTTCAAAATAGCTGTAAAATACGGTAAAAGGCCCGCCTAAAATATTGTAATCAAGACTAAAAGCAGGATTAAGTTGGTAGAAGTCTGCTGTGGATTCTCTACCTTGTCCCTTTAGTGCCTGTTCTGAAGTGTCTGATGAACTGATTAGATAATAGTCGCCTCGCACGCCAGCCCCTAATGTAAAATCATTGAAAGATATTTGATGTTGAAGGAAAATACCGTAAGACTCTTTGGCACCAGGAGGCTGGGCTGGATTGCTAAAGGTACCTAAAAAATTAGTTCTAATTGAATCACGGACTTCCTGATTAAATTGAGCGCCAAAAGTTAAATTATTTTGAATGCCAAATAAATGGAAGGTCGCTTTGTTTTTAAGCTCAGCAGTCCATATATCGTATAAAAACGTGTCATTACCATTTGTCCTAGAAGTAATATCTAGCAGCCCTGCTATAGCACTATTATCATCCTTTATCAATTTATTGGTGAAGCCGACAGATGCTTTAATATCTAACCATTCCGTTTCGGGTTGAATGTGAGAATTAAAGGTATATGACGTTTCTTCACTTGTTCGCATTACTGTGTCACCAACGCCTGCAATACCACCTGTTGCATCAAAAGGCTCTGCACCCGTTTCATTAGAAAAACGAAAGCCAAAAGAAGTTTCTGAAAAATCATTATAAAGCTCAATTTTTGCCAGCCCACTGAGTTGAGTTTCTTCTGAGTCGGGGTAGCGGCTTCCATCGGGTAATTTAAAATTATTTGAATCTCTTTTTATCACACTAACCAGTGCATCCAAAAAATCAGTTGGGCTAGCCATAGCCGTTAAACTAAAGTTACCTGCATCATTATTAAACCGATGACCATATTTAGCTTTTATACCGATCATTTCACCAGCTTCTAGTAAGTCTCTCGCATCAATAGTTTCCATTTCTATCACCCCACCTAAAGCTCCTGAACCATGGGTCATACTGGCTGCTCCTCGGCTAACTTCAACACGCTTTAATAATTCAGGATCAATTGATAAACCGTTGCCATAACGGTATTTCTCAAAATTCTGGCTGGCACCATCAATTTTAATTAATATATCTTCATTATTATCAAAGCCCCGGATGCTAATCTTCATACCGCCCGCACGAGGGCCGCCTCCAATTGAAACGCCGGGAATATCCTGTAACAGCTCCATTATATTTGATGACTGGCGTTGTTCCATCTGTTCTTGATTAATGGTGGAAATAGATTTTGTTGTATCAAAAGAGTCTAATAAGGATTCACCCTCAATAGTGAGGGTTTCTAATGTTTCCACGTCATCAGGCTTATTTGTTTTTTTATTATTGTCAGCATGATTTGTTGTGGGTACGATTAAGCCAGCAATAAAAATAAGGTTATAAAATAATTCTCGGATAGTGGTTTCTTTTATTCTGTGCACAGCTTTGCTCTAGTTGAAATAAATAAGGGTAGGAAGCAATGTTGTTAAGGAGCGAGAATGGAATAACTCTGGCAGATAACGCAGGGTTTTGTTCGTATTCAAGGCGTAAG
>CAZMQH010000298.1:0-2456 GCA_964568245.1 uncultured Methylomarinum sp. | reverse complement strand
GCTTTATTTTCTTCTTTTAAATCCTCAATAAAAGACTTCAACTTTTCAGGAATAGCTTTTTGAGCCTTTTCCCATTCATATTCAGGTAATTTAACGGTACTCAATGCCCAAGCATATTGCTGATTAGTAATATAAGGCTTTAATTCCCCACCTTTCCATACAGCTAAAGCCACAGAAACAGTTTCTTGCTCTGTTAGTCGAGTAGGAATTCGGGTTTCTTCATCCCAATCACCACTGGCATAGGTATAGCCTTTACTTAATTTAAGCACATTAAAATCTGCCATACTTCTCTGCACTAAGCCTTTAGCTTCAGCATCAGAAGATGCGTCTAATAGTTCAGTAGGAATTTTATCTTCCGCCTCATATGAATATACCCCCTCAATTAACCTTCTAGCATCTTCTGGCATAGTAAATTGATTTTCGGTTTTAGCTAATAACAATTTTGCCGTAAGCCATAATTGCCCAACGTGAGAGTAAACAGCTTGCGTTCCCGCATGGTCTGGCTTTAGCCAGTCCTTAGTCGCACCCGCTATAGGCTCGGGTGAAAATATCATTAATAAAGGTATGCCTCGTTGATCTTTCGCACCTTCTTTAGTCAAGCGATTTCCTTGTATATCACGCACATGACGCTGCAATCGTCCTGCTCTTTGAATAATCAAATCAATGGGTGCAAGGTCTGTAATCATTAAGTCAAAATCTAAATCTAATGACTGCTCTACAACTTGGGTGGCAATCAATATTTGTCCTTTGCGTTGCTCGGGTGTGGATGCATTGCCAAACTGGTCTAAAGTCTGGCTTTCAACAATTTGCCGGTCGCCCATAGCAAATCGACTATGAAACAAACTGAGCTGTGTTGGACTTATTCCTGCCTTCAATAAATCTTGATAAGACTGTCTTGCCGATTTAACGGTATTACGAATCCAGCATACACATTGCCCTGCATGACTTGCCTGACTTATTTTATCTAATGCATCTTGCTCGCTATTGACTCGCTCAACTTTTACCGTTCTTTTAACCTCTTCCCGCGTATCAACCGCTTTCTCTATTTCATTAACGGCAGGCGTATGCGTGATAAGCGGATATTCATTTTCCTTTATTAGTTGAGGTGAATCTTCCTCTAATCCCTGATGAAATGCTGTGACTAATGATTCTCGCATTTGTTGCGGTATAGTTGCTGAAAGAAGAATAGCACTACCTCCTTGTCGGGCATGAGCTTCCAATAGCGCATTAAGTAATTTATTCATATAAGGGTCGTAGGCATGAACTTCATCAACCAATAACACTTTTCTAGCTAGCCCTAATAATCTGAGGGACTGATGCCTTGCAGGTAATACAGCCAGTAGAGCCTGATCTAAGGTTCCCACTCCGACATCCGCCAATAAGGACTTTTTACGGCTATCAGCCAGCCAAGCGTTGCAATAGGTGGTGGCACTGTATTCTTGGTCTTCTGCTTTTATTCCTACTTGGTAATCGCTATCGTGTATTGATTGCTCGGATAAGATAACGGATTCTCTAAAGCTTTCAGATAATTCCCTCGCCCCATGTGCCAAAATTAACGAGGGCTGATTGTCATTAGTTTGATAAAATTTTCTGTAAACCTTTCCCAGCCGCTGATACATAGCATTGGCTGTTGCCATTGTTGGTAATGCGACATACAAACCATCAGCCAGCCCTTTATCCATTAGCCGATGCACTAAGGTTAGTGTTGCTTCTGTTTTTCCTGCACCCGTAACATCTTCTAATATGAATAATTGTGGCTTATCTGTAAGAGCTTCATTAATCGCATATTCTTGCAAAGGCGTTGGCTGTTCAATAAAAGGGAACAAGCTTTTAATGTCACTGAATGGTCTAATTTTTATCGGTTTAGGTAGAGCCTCTATTGCTTTTTGTGCATGTGCTAAAGCTGTTTTCCAATAACCCTTTAAGTTCCGAGGTTTGCTATGGTAACTAAAATAATCTTGATTTGAACCTGTCCAATCCGCCAACACGGCAATACCTGCTAACGGCCATGAAACTGCTTTTAAGCGTTTTTTAAGTTGCTTATCTAATAAAGGTCGAAAATCAAAATCATTTAGTAGTAATTCGAAAGCGTCCTGCGTGAACTCTAATACTGCCAGACCATCCTCAGACTGAAAATGATTATTAAATGACTTAGGCTTTCTTTTAGGTGGTATACCATGATGCCCCGTCACAATTTCCATCCAAGGTTCGCAATATTTAAGCCATGCTTTAACTTCTTTTTCTGAAAATTCAGACAATGGAAAGTTTTCAGGTAATGCAGGGCTTACAACTTTAATCCAAGCCCAAAAACCCAAGCTATCATGACGCTCTTTATAAGGCATTCTTTTATTTTCTTTAACCAAACCATCTGATAGACCTTGCCTTAACCCCTGAAATGATCGAGAGAATTTACCTAAATCATGCAAAGCCAGACAAAACACAAAAAAATCCCTTAG
>CAZMQH010000297.1:0-2479 GCA_964568245.1 uncultured Methylomarinum sp. | reverse complement strand
CTAGACTAAACTATTTTACAGATAATAATTCAGTGCGTTTATCCATTTCAAAGTTTAGTTTTCCTTCTTTAGCTAACCAGCCAATAGCTCTTTGCGCGTCATTTTTGCTTATTCCTGTTTCTTTTGTTACTTTAGAAACGCTAGTAGCGCCATTTTTATCTAGGTATTTCCAGATTGTACCTGCAGCGGCACCGATAGTGTCAGACATGGTCTTTCTCTTTGTAGTAGTTGAAAATTAGTTACTTTTTATTTGCTTCATCAGGTAAAATAATGTTGAGCTCAAGGACTTCTTGGTTTTCATCCTGCTCAAAATTTACTGAAATAGCATCTTGCTCGACATTAACGTATTTTCTGATAACGGCAAGTAATTCTTCTTGTAGTTTTGGCAAATAAGAGGGCTGGTTTCTGGATGCCCGTTCGTGAGCAACAAGAATTTGTAGGCGTTCTTTTGCGACTGAAGCAGAGCTTGGCTTGGTGGATCTAAAATAATTTAGTAGGCTCATTATTTTCTCCCAAATAGTTTACCAAACAAGCCTTTTTTCTCTTCATCAATAAAGCGATGAGGGATGTCTTCCCCTAAATAACGAGCAACAATATCTGAGTAAGCTTGTCCAGCTGTGCTCTCTTCATCTAAAATAACAGGTACTCCTGAGTTAGATGCATTTAAAACAGATTTAGATTCAGGTATAACCCCAAGCAGATGTAGAGATAGGATATCTTGAACATCTTCAACACTGAGCATTTCACCTAATTGAACTCTTTTGGGGGAGTAGCGGGAAAGAAGTAAATATTCTTTAATAGGCTCTTCTCCTTGTTCAGCTCTTCGTGATTTGCTGGCTAAAATCCCTAGCATGCGGTCTGAATCGCGGACAGAAGCAACCTCTGGATTGGTTACCACAAAAGCGTCATCAGCAAAATACATGGCTAAGTTGGCTCCGCGCTCAATTCCTGCGGGTGAATCACAGATGATGTATTTAAATTCTTTTGAAAGCTCATCTAAAATTTTACCAACACCTTCTTTTGTTAATGCATCTTTATCTCGAGTTTGAGAGGCAGGTAGGATAAAAAGTTGGTTGCAGCGTTTGTCTTTAATGAGTGCTTGGCGTAATGTTGCTTCGCCATTAATAACATTGACAAAATCATATACTACGCGGCGTTCACAACCCATGATTAAATCTAGGTTTCGAAGCCCCACATCAAAATCAATAACGGCTGTTTTATGGCCTTTTTTAGCCAATCCCATGGCAATAGCAGCGCTCGTGGTGGTCTTACCAACGCCGCCTTTTCCTGAAGTTACAACAATAATTCTAGCCAATTTTTTATCCTCTACATTTTTGGGCGGACTGCCTGGTATTCAATCGCTAAGGAGCGAGAATGCAATAATACCCAAGTCTGACTGGTCTTTTGACTCCACAGTCGCGCTAGAAAAACAGTTACGTAGCCAGCTATGCGCTTGTTTTCCTAGCACGCCTGTGAAGTCAAAACCCTGTGCCATACTTCAGGTATTATTAAATCCTCGCTCCTAAAGGTTATTAATGATTAATGCTTGATCTTGTAAAAAAATCTGAGTGGGTTGGTGCTGCTCTAATTTATCAAGATCTTCGCTTGTTTTATAGTGTCCTGCAATGGAAATTAGTTCGGCCTGTAGAGCTGTACAAAAAATCCGGCTTTTAGGGTCACCTTGCACGCCCGCTAATGCTCTGCCACGAAGGGCACCATAAACATGAATATTACCTTCAGCCATCACTTCAGCTCCTGCACTCACATGTGACAGTATGGTCAAGTCCCCTTTGGCATAAATACGTTGTCCTGATCTCACGGGGTGGGAAACTAACATATTCTCAACCGTGTTTTCAGAAGTGCTTAGGGTTTTCTCGGTAGCGGGTTGCTGATCTTTATTGCTTGCTGTATGGATGTCAGCATGAGTGCCACGAATAGTATGCACAGGAATATGGTATTTTATTGCTGCAATCTTTTGCTCTTCGTTACCGTTACTGATGCCAATAGGGAATAAATTTTCTGCATGAAGGATGATGATTAATTTTTCTAAATCAAGTGATTGATCCTCTTCATTGCAATACTGAAGATCTAAGAGTGCAGGTGAATTTTTAAAGAATTCTGGGGCCTGCGCTATTTTTTCTTTTAATTGATGCTTGATTTGTTTTAGTTCAGTTGTATAAATCACTAAAACAGGCACACTAAAAGAAGAACTTTTAAATTCCAAAGCAGATTTTGTATAAATAGGGGCTTCAGTGTCTGTCGACATTTGATAAGAGATTTAGTTGATGTAATTGTTTGAATAATAACATTTCTATCAGAAAAAATCATTATTTCAAACGATAATAAGTTGTTTTTTTATGAGGGAGGTAAAGCGATATTTTATGAAATGGCAGGGGGTGAGTTGATTGAATGGTGTATTTATCAGGAAATACACCATCCAGCTATCAAATTAGGCTGATTATGGAAGCATAACCCCACG
>CAZMQH010000296.1:0-2502 GCA_964568245.1 uncultured Methylomarinum sp. | reverse complement strand
CGCTATACGCATAGATAAGTTTAATGGATTTCTGAAAGCAAAGAATTTATCATACTTTGCGCTTGTTGCTGATAACTTGCTCCAAATAAATTAAAGTGATTAAGAATATGGTAGAGGTTATAGAGTGTTTTGCGAATGGAATAAGCAGAGTCTAAAGGGTAGTGTTCGTTATAGCTGTGATAAAAATCAGCACTAAATCCGCCAAATAATTCAGTCATAGCAATATCTGTTTCTCTATCTCCATAATAACAGGCAGGGTCAAAAATAATGGCTTGTCCTTGAGGGGTCGTTGCTACATTACCTGACCATAAGTCGCCATGCAGTAATGAGGGGTGGGGTGAATATTCACTAAAGAAATAATGTAGTGAATTGGATAGCTCTTCTCCAGTTGAGATTAGGTGACTATCAGCGCCATTGTTTTTAGCAAGCGATAGTTGGAAGTTAAGACGGTTAGTTTGCCAAAAGCTTAGCCAATCGGATTTTGGATTATTTATTTGGGCTGTTGAGCCGATGGTGTTGTCTTTATGCCAACCAAAAAAAGCTTGAGGGGTTTTATGTAAAGCCGCTAAGTGTTGTCCTAACTGAGCATCTGAATGTTGGTTTGCGGGTCTAAATTCAATGTATTCTAAAACTAAAAAAGCATGATGGTTGACGGTGCCAAAAAGGATAGGGCTAGGTACTTTTAGGGTGCTGGTTTGGGCGATTTCTGCTAATCCAGAAAATTCAGCTTTAAACATGTCGAGTAAATGAGCGTGATTGAGCTTTATAAAGTAGCGTTGATCCTTATCCTGTAAAAGATAAGCAGTGTTTATACAGCCACCAGAAATGCTTTGTATGTTAGATGCTGTAAAGGGACGATGTGTAGCACGCTCAATCTGCCTACTAATATTTTGCCAGTCTGAAGGAGTGGGCATTGATTAACCGTATGGTTTTTGAAGCTAATGACTGTAACAGTTTTGTAATATAGCCTGTAGCTTTTCTTGCCCTAATTGGCGGGTTAATATTATATTTCTTTCTGGTATTTTTTCAGGGTGAGGATATGAGTCCAAGGCTTTTTCTAAACTTAATTCCCGAATAAGGTGAAGCATGGGGTAGGGGGAGCGATTAGTATAATTGGCAGGATCAGAAGCCATTTCTCCATCGAAGCAATAGTCTGGATGAAAGCTTGCTAATTGATAGATTCCTTCGTATTGTTGGTCGATTAAAAGGGATTCGGCAATATTAAGGAAATCTAGGTAGTCATCAAAATCTTTAAAGTTATCAGGAAAAATTACTAAAGTTGTTTCAATACCTGTTTCATAGTCTAAACGTTGGCATTCTGTAATAAGTGATTCTAGGCAATGTTCTAATTTGTTGGATTCAATCACGGCATAGCGAATTCTATTTTGATCAAATTCTTGTTTAGCAAAAGGACATATATTGTAGTTAATAATAAAGGAAGTAAGCCATTTTTCTGTTTGCTTGATGATGTCTTTAGTTGGCATAATTAAGTATCTGAGTCTATTTAATTTAACAGACATATTGTAGGAGCGTCCGCCCTCGGCGCGATTTATTGAGACAAGAGCTTTATTTAATTCGCGCCGAGGGCGGACGCTCCTACAAACCTTGAGGCAACTCAGTAATCAAGTTTTATTGTGGCTTGATCCTTCTGCTATACGCTGTTCTCTGAGTTCTTTAGCATGCTCTACTTTAGAGAAAACTCTAAGGATATCGGTAGAAGACAATATGCCAACCAATTTGTTATCTTTAATAACAGGTAATGCACCTACTTTTTTATCAGCCATTATTGCTGCTGCATCAGAGGCTAAAGTATCAGGAGCTATAGCAGTGATGCCTCTACGCATAATGTTTTGTACCTTTTTAGGTATAACATGCAGCTCTGTACCGGTTTTGTTGGGTTCAATAGCATTAGAGTTACTTTTTGGGCCAAGTGCTTTGTACATATCTCTATCTGAGACCATACCAACAACTTTACCTTTTTCTATAACAGGTATGTGTCTTATTTTTTCGTAGTGAATTAAGAAAAATACACGATCGATCATATCGTGTGGTTCAACAGTAAAGACATGTGAAGTCATTAATTCTTCAACGCGCATGAAAATCTCCTCTTGCAAAAAATAAAGTTTAGAAATTAAGTACAAATTTAAGCGGTAAATTGATCTAAACGGAGTTAATTAAATATACCTTGTTCTATTTTATGTACGTTACACACTATTTAAGAATAAGGAAATTATGGTTTTTTTACAAGTTGTTAGGGTATGGTAATTTAAAATTGGAGTCTTAATATGTGAAAATTAATGATACAGGTTGTTGATTATTAAGTATGTAAGGGGATATTGCTTGCGATAAAATTAATTTGGTTCCGTATATAAATATATTGCTCTATTTCTAATTCAAAGGTAATTGAGATAAAATGGTGGTTATAAATTAAGTGTTTATTTTTATAGTGTAAAGACAGGTTTTCTTTTTAATCTTTGGAGTTTTTTTATGCGTATTATTCTT
>CAZMQH010000295.1:0-2519 GCA_964568245.1 uncultured Methylomarinum sp. | reverse complement strand
TTTGTACATCCCATTCGAATTGAATGATGGTAAAATTATTTTTTTGTGAGAGTTTGCAGCAACCACTTCCATTCAAATCGCCATAAGAACCAAATGTAATCAATTGGGAAGGAATGATGTGGGTGGTACGAAGTTCAAAAATAAACTGGTAAGGTAAACAGGTAGTCCAGTTAAATTGATGTAAAGTATTAATTCCAGAATTATCCTCTTGTTCTATTTCGACTACGCTCTCAATGTACTTCCACCAATCTGGCCATGCTTTTAAATCGACAATACTAAACCAACTGGTTTCAATGGATGCGGGGATACGCCATGTGATTGTTAAATGAAAGCGTGCCATAAATTAATATTGAATATCAACAATAAAATAGACCGCTTTTTTCAGCTCATTTTTAATGCTGACCTCATCATCTATGGTCCTTTTAAATAAAGCCTTGGCTAAAGGCGAGTCCATACTGATAAAGCCTTTAGTTGAATCATGCTCATCTGGTCCAACTATTCGATAAGTGACTTGCTCACTAGTTTCTTTTTCTAAAGTAATCCAGGCTCCAAAAAAAACCATCTCTTGGTTATCTGGTTTCTTAGAGACTATAGTTAATGATGGCAAACGTTTTTGTAAAAAGTTAATTCTGTAATCAATACCACGCAATTCTTTTTTTCGGTAAATATATTCTGCATTTTCGGAGCGATCGCCTTCGGCCGCGGCCGCAGTGATGGCTTTTACCACATGTTTGCGTTTATCCCATAAATTCTTTAGCTCTAATTCTAAGGTTTGATAGCCTTCTGAGGTGATATAAGGTGAAGATTTTGGTCTTGGGGGTTTCCAACGCGACATGATGATTTATAATAGGTGGTTTTTTTGATTGATTAAAAGGGTTTACATGCAAATTACAGATAAATTAGCTGTTTCTATTCACTATATACTAACGAATGGGGCAGGTGAAGAGCTGGATAATTCTAGAAAAGAAGAACCGATGGTTTATTTGCATGGTTTTGGTCAAATTATACCTGGTTTAGAAAATGCATTAGCAGGTAAGGAAGTAAGTGATAAATTTAAAGTAACTATCGCACCAGAAGATGCTTATGGTGAGCGTAGTAACGATATGTTACAAACTGTGTCTATGGATATGTTTGCCGACGCAGGAAAAGTTGAAGTCGGTATGCAATTTCATGCTGATGCAACTAAGGGGGTTAGCGTTGTAACCGTCACTAAGGTTGAGAATGATGAAGTCACTATTGATGGTAATCATCCTTTAGCTGGCGAAACCTTAACATTTGATGTTGAAGTGATGGATATTAGACCTGCTACAAAAGATGAATTAAGTCAGCAACATATTCATGGTGAAGGTTGTAATCATTAATAGCTGAAAGTAACTACGCAGTGATTTTAAAAAGTAAGTCTTGCTCTAAAGCCCTCTCTTGCTGGATGCCTACACGGATGTAGGTAAGTAGAGCAATGCAGGAGCAATTGCCGAGAGGGTGGGAGTGATGGAGGCAGTAACAAATAATATACCCAGCTCTCTTGCACTGAAAGCATAAGAATCGCTAAAGCTTTTCTAATCTTTTTATCCCTCCTTGGCTCTTCTCAATCGGCACATAGAGTAACTATGCTTCTCTTGAGAACAACCAAGGAGAAATAAAAATCCTACGAGATCTAGGTACATTATTTATTACTGACTCCCTGAGGAGACGTCAAATAATTCTCTTCTGTATTTTTTTGTTATCATCTCGTCTAATCAGAGTAAGGAAGCAAGCTGCTGCAATACCCGATGAAGCAAACATCATGCACATCACCATAATTTGATATCGAGCAGCAATAAAGGGTGAAATCCCTGATAGTATTTGCCCCGTCATCATCCCAGGTAAAGAAACTAAACCAACAGCAAACAGCATATTAATAGTCGGTATTAGTGCCGCATTAAATGCAATGTTTCTAGCACGAAGACTATCATTATTATTTTTCATTTCTGATTGGAAACGCTCGGCAGCCAAGCTAAGGCTATTCATAGAATTTGCTAAAATCATTCCACCTAGTGGAATAATATAACGCGGTTCATACCAAGGGTTAAGTTCTAGTACGTTTATCACAATAATAGATAAAGTAATAACGCCAGCAATGCCTAATGACAAAATAGCTTTTGGAAACCATTGTCTGCGGTGACTTTTAACAGTTCCTAAAGCAATCCAGCCTGAAAAAATCAACATTAACGATAAAATTGCTAGGGTAATTTGGGCGGAGTCAGAGGCGAAAATTGAGTTTAGAAAATAGCCTATTGCAAGTAATTGAATAAGCATACGAACCATTGCATAGAGTGCATATGTCGGTTGTAGCTTCCATCTTGTCATAATGACAATAACGACCAGTACAGGAATCAGGATATATATTAAATTTTCTAAAGGAATGGTTTCAATGGTATTCATAAATAGAGTATTTTGAGGAAGGCTTATGCAAAATATCTTTAACTACTAGGAGGCTGTCCGAGAATAGAAACCGTCGCGAGGGAAAGCCCTTTTGAGTC
>CAZMQH010000294.1:0-2530 GCA_964568245.1 uncultured Methylomarinum sp. | reverse complement strand
ACAAGAGAGCTGGGTATATTATTTGTTACTGCCTCCCTAATTACTATCGAAGTGGCTACACTAAAGAAAACCTTGTATCTGACCCTATGTTTTCAAACCCTCCTGAAGCAAAAATTGTGCGTTATAACTTTTGGAAGTTATTTCATACACGCTCCTTAGCAAAATTATTGGCCGCTTTATCAGTCACACTTGGTGCAGGGTGTCTGTAATGTTTCCCAATCATTGTTGTAGATTGATAATCCCACTAAATTAGCAGCATGAAAATTACAAGACTTGACCCTAATGGCCCTTGAAACGAGTAAATCTTTTACGCTGATTAACAACCTAAGACGGGAGGATGTTACATGGAGCTTGATAGGAATTGAGATTCCGTAAGTAATTTAAAAAAATGTTGGTAAACCTTTGGATCTTCAACTGCACGGAGATTATGCTGTATATTGGCTCGAACGTTTAGTTGAGTCGTTCCTTTTGGGCGGATTGTCACTGAAATACGTGTAAGATCGTTACGATACTGAAAAGGACCATAAGTTCTGTAATTAGTAGAGAAAATGATCAAATCATCTGTATCGTAGGTGTAATAAGTTGGGTTATTTTCCCATGCCCCCCCGCTTCGATATAGTTTTTTGCCCGTAATAATTCCAGATTCATTATCTACCAAGTCTAAATCAAAATGAAGGTCTTGTAATGTGGCGATTATTGCACGCATGAGTTTATCTGAATCTGTTGTCTCGTACACTCTAGTTTGAATAGAACGCATTTTTACTTGACTACTTTCTGATATTAGAATTTGATCTCTAGAATCCCACTGTATCTCTGCACCTAATTGCATAGCACAAGATTGAATAAAAAAACTGGATGCTATTAGATAGGGTAAAACCTTTTTATTTTGCATAAAGAGAAACTCAGTTATATCAGATTAAAAACCTTTCAAGTCATAGTGTTCTTATTTGTTGCTAGATAGTAAATAAAGACTTTTGTAATGTGGAAAAAAAATCCTGATAGACTTTGGGGTCTTCAATAGGTTTGGTGTTAAAGATTGCATTCGCACGAATTTCCATTTGGCTATCGTTTTTGGGTATAACAATGACAGTTGCCTCAACAATCCCAGTATTAGCAAATTTTGCTGCTGTTACTAGGCCCATCTGTACATTTACTCTCTCTATGATAAAGCCTAAATCCATTAAAGAGGATATTACAGCATGTAAAGCTTTCTGTTCGTCTGAAATATCAAAACTCCTTGTTTGGTAGCTTCTGATCTTCATTTGAGCTTCAGTGAGGGACAATAAATTTTCTGGTGGCTTCGTTGAGCCAACGCTACATGCCTGAAGTAAAAATAGTAAAGGGAATATTACAAGTATGGCTTTCATAGTGTTTAATATCCTTAAATTTGATGTATCTCAAGAAAGACTGATTTGGAAAGTTTGGAATAGAATTCCTGGTAAATTTTAGGGTTGTATATCATTTCCATAGTTTGCATGCCAGGAGGGATTGATTGACCTCCACTTGTTCCATCTCCCTTCCATAACGTTCTATGAAAAACAATTCGAACATCGAAGCGGGACTTGTTCTCATCTATTGGGTGAATGACTAAGGTGGCCGCAATTTGCTGATGGAGGTCAACAGGTATGAGGATAGCTGTCTGAGCAAAAATGCCTAGAATAAAAACAAAGAAACGACCTATTTCTTGGCTATATTCTCTAGCACTGCGCTCTTTTACAGCTCTTAACATTCCAGCATCTATAGCACTTTCTTTAATTTGAAAGCCTAAGTCCTGAAGGACTGCTGCTGATGCTGAAAGTAACTCTCGAGCTTCAGGTGCTTGAATAATCCGCGATTGTAAGGCTTTATATCTTAAGCTCGATGGGGATAATTGAAAAAAAGATTTAGGTTTAGGAGGGCTAACACAAGATACAAGTGATAAAACTAACAGAGCTGAGATAAAAATCTTCAAGGTAAACTACCTACTAGTCAATAGTCATCGTTTTTAGAATTGAGAATAATTATAAGCAAAATCACGGACTAATTTTTGCTCATCATATTTTATAATCACTGTTAATGTTTTTTGGCTAGTCGTGCTTTGTCGCTGACTTGTATTCGCTCCAAATATAATCAGTGAGCCAAAGGCAGAGTTATTGGTATCCACACTATTGCTAGAAACTTTGTCATAAATCCAGACTTCTCTACGTTTCTCATCAGTCGTTACAATATTTGGAGACCCTAATACAGAAGCTACTTCGGAGGCAGCCATACCAATTTTTATTTCTCCTTGGACCTTGCCAACAGTTAGGTTACTAGTAGCACCATTAGAATCATTAAGAGGGTGGCTTATGCATGATGGTAATGTTGCCACCATTGTGATTGCTAAAAATAAAGTCTTATTGTTCATTAGGAAGGCCTGTGAATACTCGTTTTAGTTTCAGTATTTATTATAGTGAAAAGAGATTGTTTTACAACTCAAAATTATTACACTATAGATGCCTACCCGTTGTCAATTTTCTATTATTTTCCTCATCACAGTGTACTTAGGAAC
>CAZMQH010000293.1:0-2577 GCA_964568245.1 uncultured Methylomarinum sp. | reverse complement strand
TATTTAGGCAATGTGGGTAATGCTGAATTGGGTTTTAGACTGATTAACTGGCTTACTCATGATGACCAATTTATAGAAATCCCCAATAAAATAGCACCAGGAAAATCACTTACTTTAACAACGGTATCTGTTGCAGTTATTGGTTTTGGTTTTTTACTTATCCTGCCTTTAGCGCTAATGCTGACTGGTTTTATTATTTGGCGTCGACGTAAACGGCGTTGATTTTTTGCATTGATCAACCATTGATCAACTCCCATTATTCCACTTTTCCCTTTAGAGAAAACTAAAATCATTTACTAATTTAAAATGCCCGAATTACCCGAAGTAGAAACCACCTGTAATGGCATTCGCCCGCATATCATCGGTAAAACTATTACTGATGTTATTATCAGACAAAAACAATTACGTTGGCCTATTACCGAAAATCTTCGCGAATTGCTGATGGGGCAAACAATCGAATCTGTTACCCGCAGAGCAAAATACTGTTTGCTCAAAACTACCGCAACGGAAACTGTTATTATTCATCTAGGCATGTCAGGCAGTTTACGCATAACCAACACTGAAAAACCTGTTGAAAAACATGATCATGTAGACTTTATCTTTAACGACAATACCGTACTACGCTTTAATGATACCCGTCGTTTTGGTGCAATATTAGCGACCTCAGAGCCTATTAATGAACACAAATTAATTAAGCAACTTGGCCCAGAACCATTATCAGACCAATTCACAGGTTCTCATCTTCATTTACTATCAAAAAATCGAAAAGCAACAATTAAGTCATTTATTATGGACGGACATAATGTAGTCGGTGTAGGAAATATATACGCTAGTGAATCTCTGTTTATGGCAGGTATTTTACCGACAAAACCAGTGGGTACAATATCATTAAAGCGCTATCAAAAATTAGCTGAATGCATCAAAATTGTTTTACAGCAATCTATAGATCAAGGTGGCACTACCCTACGTGATTTTGTGAACGAACAAGGTAAGCCAGGTTATTTTCAACAATCACTAGCTGTTTATGGACGTAAAAATGAGCCCTGCATTCAATGTTCATCTCCTATTGAACAACTAAAAATAGCTCAACGCGCCAGCTATTTTTGTTGTGTTTGTCAAAAATAGTAAGGGAAAACTATTCTTTTTTATCAGATTGATTTAATGGTGAAGAACTCAGATAAGGAACTTTTCCAGACGGAACTATTTTCGCAGCATGATCAAGATGAAGATCTTGATCATCAAAAAAGATATGCGGATTAAAAGCCTCTAAAACTTTAGTTTTCTCCAATCCACCTAAGAAAAAAACTTCATCAACATAAACACCCCAATGCCTGAGTGTTTTGATTACTCGCATTTCAGCAGGTGCACTTCTAGCGGTGACAATTGAAATGCGTATAGGCGAACATTCAACATTAAAGGGTAATCTTTCTTGTAATCGAGATAGCTTTTTTAACAAGGCCGCATAAGGGCCTTCTTTCATCGGTTCATTTTGTTGTTGGTCTTCATTTTCACAAAACTTATCTAAACCCTCAGCTTTAAAAACAATCTCACTACTTTCATCAAATAAAACGGCATCTCCATCAAAAGCGATTCGTACCTGCCCTTCTGGCCTGTGTTTTTGGTTTTGTGGAGGGTTCTTTAAAATAGCGGCTGCACAGGTTTTTCCATCAATCACTTTCTGAGCATCTTTCACCATGGTTGTTAAAAACAAATCCACATCAAAAGCGTCAAGATAATCAACAACAGATTCACCTCCAGTAAATGCATGCCGGGATATCTGAAGCTGCTTATTTCTAATATTTTGCAGTACTCTTATCCCTGTTTCAGGACTGTTTCTCGACATCACAACCACTTCAACTAAAGGTGCTTCCCCTTCAGGCTGATATTTATTTAATTCAAGCAAAGCCTTTACCAAAGGCATGCCAGTTCCATCTTCTAAGTGATCATCTTCCCTTTCCAGCATATATTTTCGATATTCAACAATAGCAGTATCTTTGTCTAGTTTAAATTTCGCCCTAAATACTTGATCAGCTTCTTTTAGGTCAAACAATGCGGTAGCTGAAATACCTATTACTAAAGTATCTAATAAATTAAATGACATTTAAAACCTATTTTAGCTATTCTCAATTTAACTCAACCACTATGCACTGAAAGTCCTAAACAAATTATTCAAGAATCATCTTTCCAGTATCCTTATTAGATGGAATGCGGTGATGTTCCAGATATTCCTAATACCCATAAATCAGAATCTTTGATTCGACCGGTTGCCAAGCTTTGTCAAAATACTGAAGAGCTTGGTATTAAACGAAAGCTGGGGATTTGAGCTTCAATGCAAACACGCGAAGCCTTCTTGAGTACTCCTGATAAAAAAGTTGTTTTTCACGACATTGTTAATTTAATATAGCTTCCAACGGTCCATTTCATTTTAGCATCAGTAGCATGACTGAATATTTGAGCATTTTCTTACTTTTACTATAACATTTAGACTTTCGTCTCAACCGTGCAAGAAAATGTCTAAACAAACTATTATAACCTTCCACTGTATAGGTTTCAGCTTTTGATTGAGTATGCATTTCT
>CAZMQH010000292.1:0-2583 GCA_964568245.1 uncultured Methylomarinum sp. | reverse complement strand
GCCTCCCTTGAGTGGTGAGTTTCTATTAAAAACAGGGTTTGGAGCCTATGCCTTTCTTGCTCCCACAGATATTAATCATTTATTTAAAGAATATTTACATCAACCACAAACACTTAAAATTTTCAGTAAATCATGTGTAAGAAAGCACGTTAATTTATTTTAAAATAATATGTTGCTGTAAAAACTCAGGAATACGTTGCTCCAGCCAGTAATTTGGCTGGAATGGCGTGATTCCAGACACAAAGCCTACATGCCCTCCTCCTTGGGTTATTTCCATCGTTACTTTTGCCGATAGCTCCGTCTCATGAGGAATAACCTCCTCAGTCATAAAAGGATCATCAGCGGCCTGAATAAGCAATGTTGGCGTAGCAATACTATTGAGAAAATATCTAGAACTCGATTGCTGATAATAGTCTTCCGCACTATCAAACCCATGTAATTTAGCAACAACCTGGCCATCATATTGCCAAAACGACTGAATAGTCGATAAATCCCCTAATTGCAGGATTTTTTCAGCTTCATTTATATTCCCTATTTTATGCAAATGATTAAGTTTAAATTGCATATAAACCTTTAATTCTCGAATTAAATTCCCTCTATAAAACCGAGAAAAACCAGCATCCAATTTTGTCGCACAAGTACTTAATACTAACGGCACAGAAACAGCAATGGCAGCAAATAATGACAAATACTTACCTTGCTCGCCTAACCATTTTAATAAAACATTGCCTCCCAATGAAAACCCTATCACCGCCATCGAGGTATCAGGTTCACGCTGACGAAGGGTTTGATACAGGAAATCAATATCTTCAGTATCACCCGAATGATAGCAACGTGCTAAATTATTAGACTCCCCACTACAGCCTCGGAAATTTAGCACCACAGATCGAAACCCCTGCTCTAATAATTCATATTGCAAGCCATTAATATACCCAGATTCAGAACTGCCCGTTAAACCATGAAGCATAATAACCAGAGGCAACTCACCTTTACCACACCAATCTAAATCAACAAAATCATTATCAGGCGTGGTTAAGCGTTCTCTCCAGCTATCTTTTAGGACGATAGGTTTACGAAACAATGCGGGATAGATGGTTTGTAAATGGGTATTATTTAACCACCAAGCAGGTTTAAATGTCGTTTGTACTTTCACGGCTACTGACTAACAACCCATTCGGCATATTCCCTTAGACTCTCTATAATTTCCATATTATTTTTATCCTCTTTATATTGCCCAGCAAATAAATCCAAATTATCAAAATAATCAGGGTCAAAAATAGTCTGTTTGTATTCATCCCATCTTTGTTGTTCATCTTGGTTTAACGTTTCAGGGAAGTTTCTGGCTCGGTACCTAAAAAACAAATCATCAAAGCGGTCATCAGATACAGGCAAGTTTAACTCAGCCAACAGCTCAGGCTTTGTTTTATGGATTTTTTCAAACGATTTTTTATCTTCAAATGAAAAGAATCCCGCGTATAACATGGCATCAACATTACCTTTATTATCAAACTCTCTCTCTTGTTGAAAAACTTCTGTCACAACATCAGCTATATCTGGCGAGTTTTGCAAAAGCTTTAAATTATCTAAACAAAACTGTTTATCAATCCCTAAGCGTTGAGCATTTTCTGGCAATAAAGCTTTTTCAATGGCGATAAATGGACATTTATTAATATGAATTAATTTTAACGGAATGGGTAATTTGTCCCCTAGATCATCCCGTTTAGTATAGAGCCGTGCTCGTATTTCATCTGCTGAAAGCTCAAATAAAGGGCTTAAGTTTTGTGATAGGTCTATCACTGCCACCGTATTATTATTGGTTGGGTGCCATGCAATAGGTGCGACTAATCCCGCATTACCCCGAACTGCACCAAACATCCCTGATACGTGCACTAAAGGTTTAATGTTATCAACATCAATTAAGTCTTTAACTTTATGTTTATTTCTCAGCTGAAAATAATAATCAAATAGTTTTGGACATTTTTCCTTAATCAGCTTTGCCATTGCAATGGTGGCATACACATCGGATGTTGCATCGTGTGCTTGCTCATGACTTATACCATTAGCTACAGTTAATAGTTCTAAGCGGAAACTAGGTAGACCTTCATCATTAGTCGGCCAAACAATGCCATCTGGACGCAATGCATAAGCGGCTCTGACTAAATCAATAATATCCCAACGTGAATTACTATTTTTCCAGCTGTACTCATAAGGGTCATAGAAATTTCGGTAGAATAAATTTCTAGAAAACTCTTCATCAAAACGAATAGTGTTGTAGCCCACTACACAAGTATTAGTCTGAGTAAATTGTTGATTTATTTTTTTAGCAAATTCGTGTTCAGCCAGTCCTTCAGCTTGTGTTAGTTGCGGAGTTATTTTGGTGATAAGAGCAGGTTCTGGATTAGGTAAATAATCATCAGCCAATTTACAATAAAACATATCCGGTTCGCCGATAATATTAAAATCCATATCGGTGCGAATACCTGCAAATTGGGAAGGCCGATCTAGAGAGGGACTTAAGCCCCAGGTTTCGTAATCGTGCCAGTAGAACGTGGCTTGTTGCGATTTCATGTCATGTTGATATTG
>CAZMQH010000291.1:0-2616 GCA_964568245.1 uncultured Methylomarinum sp. | reverse complement strand
CTGAAGATGCCATTCGTATGGCTCCCAGCGTACATGTTCGTAGACGTTTTTATGGCGATACTAATGGTGTGACTGCAATTAGGGGCTCTAACAACTTCCAAACCAACCACTTCAACATGTATGTTGATGGTATTCCTTTACACAATCCTGTTCAAACACGTTTCAACGGAGCTCCTAAATGGAATTTAATTGCCCCCAATGCTATTGAAAGCGCTACTGTTTTTTATGGCCCTTATTCAGCCGAGCATAGATCAGCCTTTGGTGGTACTTTTGATTTAAAAACCCGCCTCCCTGAAAAATTTGAAATGAGCATGGAAGCCACAGGTATTATTCAGGACTCCAACCTTATGGGACAAAATGAGGTTTTAACTGGTCATAAAGAATTTATATCTGCAGGCAACCGCTTTGGTGACTGGACTATTTTTGGTTTTTATAATCACCTTGAAAACCAGGGGCAGGCACAATCTTTTGCCACCAAATCAGCCGTACCCGCCGGTACAACAGGTGCATTCCAACAAAATGATATAAAAAACAATGATCGGTTTATCACTGGTGACCGCGGCCTAAACGAAAACCTCACTGATTTATATGAAGTTAAACTTGGTTATGATTTTAACCCTGACTTAAGAGGCTTATTTACTATTGCTTTTGAAGATACCGAAAGAGTAAGTCAAGGCCGGACTTACTTAACTGATGCTAATGGTAATGCTGACTGGGCTTCAGCTGGAAGCAAAAGAAAGATGCCAGATAGTGATAATGAAAGAAAATCTTTAATGTATGGTTTTAATTTATCGGGAAAATTAACTGATAACTGGGATATTGATACTTCAGCTAGTTTCTTTGATGCTTTTAAAGATAGGACCATTACTTCTGACTACAGCCGAGATGATCCAAGATATTCAACCGAAGCTGGTGGAAAGTCTGGAGATATTAAAGATATTGAGGTCTGGTGGGTTGATTATAGTATTAAATTAGCCACTCAAAACCTCTTTGGTCGTGATGATCTTGGTTTTATGACGGGCTATCAATTTAATCATTCATATCTTGACATTGATAGACACGAAATAGATGGCAATGGTAATAATACTGGCGTATTAGAAGATGCTGATGGCGGGTCAACTGAAATTCACAGTGTATTTATGCAAGCTGATTGGGACTTTATTGATAAATGGAATGTTATGGCAGGACTTCGTTACGATCATTGGTCAGCGACTAGAGGGCATGTTAACGATCAAAATGGAACAGGTAGCCTTGACGACCGTGATGCGAGCCGAATTTCACCCAAAGCCTCTTTAAGCTTTACACCGACCAATGAGCTGACTCTTCGATACTCATTTAGTAAGGCTTATCGTTTCGCTGTTGCGGAAGAATTATTCAACAGCTCCTCTAGCGTTAATGTTCAAAACATTTCTGATCCGAATTTAGCCCCTGAAACGGGTTATTTTCACGATTTCAGTGTTAAATATAATTTAGACCAAGGATATACAAGCATTTCTTTTTTCTTTAATGAAATAGAGAATGAAATCCAAAGTACCACTATTTTATTAAATAATGGTAACGAGCTAAGACAAACTCAAGGTATCGATAAAACTGAAACCATTGGTATAGAAATGGTTTATCAGCAAGATTACATCATGGATTTACCATTAGGTCTTTCTATGAATGGTACCTGGTTAAACAAGGAAATTAAAGAAAACTCAAGAGATCCACGATTAGTTGGGAATGACTGGGCCAGAGTACCTAAATGGAGAGCAAATGCTACCCTGACTTATCACACAACCCCTAACTGGAACAACATCATTGCTTTGCAATATCGAAGCAATCAACATATCAGCGCAGATAATAGTGACTTCAATGCTCGGGTATATGGTGGCTCTGATGAATATGTACTGGTTAATATAAAGTCTGATTTTAAAATGGATGTTGGCCATAATATAACTGCAAAATTTTCTGTAGGTATCGATAACCTTCTGGATGAAGAATATTATGATTTTCACCCGTACCCACAAAGAACCTTTTTTGCAACGGTTGGCCTAGATATTTAATAAACCATAAAGTTTGAATAACTCAAAAAGCTCCCTTGTTTCTCAAGGGAGCTTTTTCATTTAAAGCAATAACAATAAAAATGGCTTTCCTAATGAATAAATATTTTTTTTATATCCCTCTTTTATTAATTATTAATGCATGTTCTTTTGCTCCTGAAGCTGAAATATCGACATCTCAGCATGCAAAACCAACTGTAGCAAAACAGCAAAAACACCGCCATAAATCGACTGATGGCATTATTAGTGTTGATATTGTTAATCAAAATAATAAACTCCATTTATTAACGGGTAAATTACAGACTCATAAAAAAACCCTTTGGTATCAATTTAGTACTGATGGTGGAAAAAACTGGTCGACAGCAAGTAAAGTTTTAAATTCGGATAATTTAGCCATAAAAATGACCCGTGGAAATGATGCTCAAATTGCAGCTCAAGGAAATAATATTGTGGTCAACTGGACACGGTATGATGAATCAAGCCGATTTAAAGCTGGCGCAATGCAAACAGTGCGCTCAACAGATGCTGGCAAAAGTTGGCAATATACCAATACTCCACCCGATTGGAAAAAAGG
>CAZMQH010000290.1:0-2630 GCA_964568245.1 uncultured Methylomarinum sp. | reverse complement strand
CCTTCTGTCTCGCTAGTACCGCCCTCAAATTTTTGCTTTTCTGCAATAAGGCTGTCTAAAAGATTGGTGACTTCATTATTGTTATTTTCTACTGCTTTAAAATTATCGACAATTTGATTTTGAATATCTGGAGAGGTTTGCCAAGCTTGATCAATATGGGTAAGCGCCATATTCATACTTTGATGAATAATCTCATGAGGTAAATCAATTTTGCTATAGCTTGGGAGGTGGGCGTAATGTTCAGCGCCGTTACCATGTTTTAACCAATGTCCTACATTACATTCTGTATGGGAAACTTTGATGGCAGCAGCAGCTTCTGAATTACTTCCTGTTTCAACCATACGATAGCCTTGTTGTACATAGATCATTTGGTGAACTTTGGCTAAAGTAATTTCTGCTACCATTTGGGTGTAATTAACTTTGTTATAGGTTTCCATAGAAATATCACTTACTTTAGTAATATTCTGTTCAAATTGACTAATGGCTATTTTTGATTCATCTGTCATATCTGCCATGCTATCGGTATCATCAACGATAGCTTTAGTCGCTTTAGAAAACTTGCTAATAGTGTTATTGATTTTTTCCGTTGCATTTTTGGTATTTTCTGCCAGTGTCCTCACTTCATCCGCAACAACGGCAAAGCCTCTGCCATGTTCACCGGCACGAGCAGCTTCAATCGCAGCATTTAAGGCTAATAAATTGGTTTGATCCGCTATTTTTGCAATTAAAGAGGTGACGTCGGTAATTTCTTTACTACTTTCATTAAGATCTATTGATGAGACTTTCATTACATCAATTTTCTCAATAATTTGAGTTAATTTGCTAATAACAGCTCCTAAAGAGGTTTTACTTTCAATAGCAATGTGCGATGCTTGACTTGATATAGTTTCAACTTTCCCCATCTGATCAGTGATTGTAGCTAGGTCATTTTCTGTGCGATGTAAGCTGGAAAGTAAGTTTTCTGTTTTCATTTGACCTAATTGAGAAAACAACTCGTCTCTTATATTGTTAAAGTGGTTTTCTTTCATGCCAACAAGAGATATGTCAATTTTAACTAGGCCCTCATAAAATAACCCATTGATACCTTTAGGTTGAGTCATTCTATAAAACTGATTGTTTTGGGCAGACTGAAAACAAGTGCCTACTTCTCGCATATAGGTTTCTAATTGATCTAGTGCTTCATTAAAGTTCCAGGCAATCTCATATAACTCAGCTGACTTTGAAATGTTGGTAATACGATATTCCAATTTACCTTTTTTTAGTTGTGAAGATAAATGATACAAAGAACCAATAATCCTAACTTCTAATTTTGTTTGTTTAAAGTAACAAAATAAAAACACCAAAGCTAAAGCAACAGGTATTAATAACAATGAATCAAAGTCTGTTTGAAACATTGAATAGGCGGTCGAAGCTACCAGTGTGGAAAACAACAGCCAAACCGTATTATTACTATTAAAGCGAAAGAATGAATTCACGATAATCTTTTCCTGTAGGTTCAATAATGTCAGTTAAAATTTTAGTGCCAGCCGCAATGGCATCGCGAGTTCCTGCTTGTTTTTCAGCTGCTAGCATATCTTGGTAAATAGACTCAATAATTTTTAATTTTTCAGCTGCCGGCTTACGCCGAACAGAAAAGTAACCCAGAATTTTACCAGCACTACAACTAGGAGTGACATTAGCAAATACCCAGTAGTAAGAGCCATCTGCTGAAATATTTTTTACATAACCAAAGAATTCCTCACCAGATTTAATCGTTTGCCACAGCAGATTAAACACAGAGCGTGGCATATCAGGGTGTCTGACTACATTATGTTGTTGACCTAATAATTCTGTTTCAGTATATCCAGAAAATTCAATAAATATTCGATTGCAATAAGTCAGGCGACCTTTAGCATCTGTTTTAGAAACAATAAAGTCATCTTCACGCATGACTATTTCTTTATTTATGGGGGTTGTTGTTTTTTTCATGTATTTGAAAAGCGGCTAAATTGTAGCCTTGTTATATCTTAGAATTTAGAATAGACAATTAATTTAGCTATTACAAGTAATATGGCGGAAAACTTGATAAAACTTTTAATAGAAATGACAGTCCATGAAGTATCTTGTATAATGAACAAGTTCTTGGGGGCGACTTGGCTTCGACGTGGGTAGCAAAACCTTGAGTGCATGCCGTAGACAGTACACTACGTAAAACCTACTGAAATATAAGTATTCGCAAATGACGAAAACTACTCAATGGCTCTAGCTGCTTAATAACAGCACCATTCTTCTGACTATATGTGCTTATGCGTGTAGAGTCCTTCGGGGCATTCAGAAGTCATCTCACATAAGATCGCGCTAGGACTTTGTTCGGAGTCCAACCCGTTAAACTAATCGAAATCGCTGATAACTTTCTTGGCTCGTCGGGTAATTATTAGCTAAACTAAAAGAACGAGATAAGCATGTAGACCTTGTGGCGGAGTGCTTGCGGACGGGGGTTCAATTCCCCCCGCCTCCACCAAATTTAAGTTTCACAAGAAACAATAAAGACCCGAAACACCTGATTAACACTAGGTTTTCGGGTTTTTTTATGCCTATAGCTTCCTATAACTCAATGTTCCAGTTTTTTTGACTTGAATTCAGAATATACT
>CAZMQH010000289.1:0-2630 GCA_964568245.1 uncultured Methylomarinum sp. | reverse complement strand
GGAGCAAAAAGACAAGCAAGGTGGGTATATTCATTGCTTGTAAGTTCCTAAAGTCAGCTCTACACTCTTAAACTCACTCGGTATTAATTAAGCCTTGCACCACGCAAGGCTTTTTTTATTTAAGGCTTATGACAACAAAATATCAACTGTTTGCAACAACCCCCAAAGCAATGGAAGACATCCTTGCAGAGGAATTAAAACAACTTGGCGCAGAAAATGTGCACCCTAAATTAGCGGGCGTCAGTTTTCAGGGTGACCTTGAAATGGCCTACCGTGCCTGTCTTTGGTCAAGAACTGCAAACCGTATTTTATTACCGTTAAAATCTTTTGAAGTTCATTCTAAAGAAGACCTTTACGATGCTGTCAAAAAAATCAATTGGTTTGAACATTTCACGCCCGATGAAACCTTTGCGGTTTCTTTTAGTGCCAAAAATTCTGAAGTCATTAACAACACGCATTTTGGTGCTTTAGTAGTTAAAGATGCAATTGTTGATCAGATGCGCGCAAAGTTTGAAAAACGCCCTAACGTTCAGCTTAATCGTCCGACCATTAAAATCAATGTTTACTTAAATAGTGAGAATGCAGAATTAAGTCTGGATTTATCGGGTGAAAGTTTACATAGACGAGGCTACAGAGAAGAAAATGTCACCGCGCCTATTAAAGAAAACTTAGCAGCCGCTATGCTGTTACGCAGTGGCTGGCCTGAGATTGCTAAACAAGGCGGTTCACTGATTGATCCTATGTGTGGCTCAGGTACTTTATTATTAGAAGCTGCATTAATTGCTGCCGACTATGCCCCAGGTTTATTACGAAGCTACTATGGTTTTCTAGGTTGGAAAAAGCATGATAAAGCATGTTGGCAAACACTGTTAACTGAAGCAGAAGAGCGCAAAACTATTGGTATGCAAGCCATGCCCATTATTGCTGGTTTTGACAAAAGCCGCCGCACCGCAGCTATCGCCATTCAACATGTTGAAAATGCAAGCTTTACCAACAAAATTCATGTTGAAAAAAGAGATATTAGTGATGCAGAACCTGCCACTAGCTGGAAAGCAGGTTTACTTATTTGTAACCCTCCTTACGGTGAACGTTTAGGCGATGATGAAGAAATATCTCAACTCTATCTACAACTTGGTGAAGTTTTAAAATCTAAATTTCAAGGCTGGAAAGCAGCCATGATTATTAGCAACCCTGAAATGGGCTTCCGCTTAGGTATTCGCTCACAAAAACCCATTACCCTTTTTAATGGTCCATTAGAATGTAAATTATTGCGTTTAAATATTGAAGAAAAGTCATTCTTTGTCCCTAAAGCAAAATCACAACAAGAACGCATTGAACGCGTGACCAAAACTTTAAATTCTGAAGAAGTGACTGAGCATAGTGCTGAAATGTTCGCCAACCGCTTAAAAAAGAATTTTAAAAAGATGGCGAAATGGGCCAAACAAAAAAACATCAGTTGTTACCGCTTATATGATGCTGATTTGCCTGAATATGCGGTTGCTGTCGATATTTATCAAACAGATAAACTGTGGGTTAATGTACAAGAATACGAAGCGCCAAAAACAGTATCAGCCCATAAAGCCAATGAACGTCTTGCTGGTATATTGGCCGAAATACCTAAAGTGCTTAAAATTGACAAGTCTCAGGTATTTTTAAAAATTCGCCGTAAGCAGAAAAATACTGAACAATATGAAAAACAGGATAACACCGCTAACTTTCATATTATTGAAGAAAATAACGCTAAGTTTTCAGTTAATTTTGAAGATTATTTAGACACTGGGGTTTTTCTTGATCATCGCCCTATTCGTCTGACAATCCAGCAACAAGCAAAAGATAAAACCTTTTTAAACCTGTTTGCTTATACGGCAACCGCTTCAGTCCATGCCGCAATTGGTGGGGCATTATCAACCACTAGCATTAACTCATCTAATACTTATTTAGACTGGGCTGAAAAAAACTTTGCTTTAAATAATATAACCGGCGACCACAGACATATTCGTGCAGACTCTTCTGCTTGGCTAGAAGATGAACGCCAAAAAGATGAACCCTTACAGTATGATTTGATTTTTCTAGATCCACCGACCTTTTCAAACTCAAAACGTATGGAAACTGCATTTGATGTACAGCAAGATCATGTCGGTATCATTAATGATGCCTTAGCCTTGCTAAAAGGTGATGGGGTTTTATATTTCTCCACCAACTTTAAGAAGTTTAAACTAGATGATCTGGGTATTATTAATGCTAATATTGAAAACATATCAGCTTCTACCATTCCCGAAGATTATTCTAGAAGCCCTAAAATTCATTATTGCTGGAAAATCACGCATAAATGAAAACGGTGCAATTAATCATAAGTGGGCGCGTGCAAGGCGTCTACTTTAGAGCATTCACTCAAAAACAGGCTGTTAAACAGGGTGTTATCGGCTTTGTTTGCAATAAAGCCGATGGTTCAGTCGAGGTTATTGCCAGTGCAGATACTGAAAAGTTACAACTTTTTATTAATTGGTGTCATAAAGGACCATTACTGGCAAAAGTAAAACAAGTTCTTATAAATAAGGACTATGTTGGACCAGAAGTGTTTACTCAGTTTGATATTCGCTAAAAAGCTTTACCTCCTCTTTGTCTCTATC
>CAZMQH010000288.1:0-2637 GCA_964568245.1 uncultured Methylomarinum sp. | reverse complement strand
ACTAGTTAGAAATCGGGAAGTTGTTTCATGCGCGATCCTAAGTCCCTCAGTCTTAAATAGAATTGTAATATTTAAAAAAGTAGAGAAATAAAATGTCGACAATAAAAGTATTTGAAGGAAATTTATCGGTTCAAGGCGGTAAATTTTGTATTGTAGCTTCTCGTTTTAACAGCTTTATCGTTGAGCAGTTAGAAGGCGGAGCAATTGATGCATTAGTTCGACATGGCGCAAAAAAAGATGATATTTGCTTGGTAAAAGCTCCAGGTGCTTTTGAATTGCCTATGGTTGTTCAGCGTGTTGCAGCAACAAAAAAATACGATGCTATTATCGCATTAGGCGCCGTTATTCGAGGGGGAACGCCTCATTTTGAATATGTGGCAGGTGAGTGTGTTAAAGGTATAGCATCCGTTTCATTACAATATGATGTGCCGGTTAGTTTTGGTGTTTTAACCGTTGATAGTATTGAGCAAGCCATTGAGCGTGCAGGTACAAAAGCAGGCAATAAAGGTGCGGAAGCGGCTATATCAGCAATTGAAATGGTTAGTTTATTTAATAACTTGGAAGGTTGATGAGTTCAGCAAAAACAAATGCTAGAAGGTGTGCAGTACAGGCACTTTATCAATGGCAAATGACCGGTGAGAGTTTAACGCGAATTGAAATGAACTTTTTGGAAGAAGAGTTGTTGAAAGGCGCTCAGAAAAAATATTTTAGCGAGATTTTTCATGGTGTCCCTAAACAGTTGAATGCAATTGATGAGGTGCTGACTGAATTTGTTGATAGACCTGTTGAGAAAATTGACTTAGTGGAAAGGGCTGTTTTAAGGATTGGTGTGTACGAGTTAATTAATCGTCCAGAAACGCCTTATAAAGTCATCATTAATGAAGGTGTTAATTTAGCTAAGTGCTTCGGTGCCGATGGAAGCCATAAATATATAAATGGTGTGCTGGATAAAGTAAGTCAGAAGATTCGTGCTGTAGAAATTAAAGCAAAGCAGGAAAATAAAAAAACTTAGTGGCTATTTCTGAGTTTAGTCTGATCCAACGGTTTTTTACCTCATCTATAATGGTTAATCCAGTTAATAAGCTAGGAGTGGGTGATGATTGTGCGCTGATGTCAATTCCTGATGGCTATGAGTTAGCCGTCACTGTTGATACTATGGTTGAAGGAGTGCACTTTTTTGCAGGAGCCGACCCAGAGCAATTAGGTAGAAAATTATTGGCAGTTAATTTAAGTGATTTGGCTGCAATGGGGGCTAAACCTGTTTCAGTTACACTTGCACTGACATTGCCTGAGGTTAATGAAGATTGGTTGGAAGCCTTTTCACAAGGATTTTTAGCTTTGGCTGCAGCATATTCGGTTGACTTGGTGGGCGGTGATACGACTAAGGGGTCTTTAACGCTTTCTGTTCAAGCTATGGGAATAATACCGAAGGGGCAGGCTTTAAAAAGATCGACTGCAAAAATAGGTGATTTGATCTTTGTTACAGGGCAGGGATTGGGTGATGCTGGCTTAGGTTTGAAAGTGGAGCAGGGTTATCCCTGTGATTATTCCGAATTTGTATTGAAAAAATTCCATACACCTGAGCCAAGAGTTACTGAGGGGTTGCAAATCAGGTTGTATGCAACTTCCTGTATTGATTTATCAGATGGAATTGCATCTGATTTACCTCATGTATTAGAAAAAAGTTCAGTCGGGGCTGTTTTAGATTGGGATAAAATTCCTTTATCAGCAGCAGTTAGGCAGTATGTTGATACGACAGCTGATTGGAAAATGCCTTTAACGGCAGGTGAAGATTACGAATTGTGCTTTACCGTTGCACCAGTTGATATTGCATCTATTAATATAGGGTGTACACAAATTGGAGTGATTGATTCATTGGCAGGATTAAGAATCCAGCGGATGGGAAAGATTAAAGAGTTAGGAGTAAAGGGTTTTGAGCATTTTTCTTAATTCCAGTTATGGAAGAAACAAACTATCAGTTAAACAGATATTAACAACACCTGTATTGTTTTTGGCTTTTGGTTTTGGCTCGGGCCTGACTAAAAAAATGCCTGGGACAATGGGGACCTTGGCGGCAATTCCTGTTTATTTGTTATTTGCACTGGCTGATATTTGGATATATAGCATTTTAACTATCGTTGTGTGTGTTGTTGGTATCCGCATATGTGATGATGCTGCAAAACAGTTAGGTGAGCATGATTTTGGTGGAATTGTTTGGGATGAGGTGGCTGGCTACTTAGTCACTATGTGGTTTGTGCCTTTTTCATGGACTGCTGTGTTGTTTGGGTTTGTTTTATTTCGTTTTTTTGACATTCTAAAGCCGTGGCCTATTCAATGGATTGATCAAAAAGTTGAAGGTGGCTTTGGCATAATGCTTGATGATTTGTTGGCAGGGTTGTTTTCAGCCATTATTTTATGGTATATTATGCAGTCCTAATCGGTGAGTGGTAATAAACTGGTAAGGGGATGAAAGTATAGTGCACAATCGCGGGGTGGAGCAGTTTGGTAGCTCGTCGGGCTCATAACCCGAAGGTCGTAGGTTCAAATCCTGCCCCCGCTACCAGAATTGAAAAACCTTCATGGTTTTTAGGATAAAGTAAAATTCAGTTATTTTGTTTTTAGGTGTCATTATATAGT
>CAZMQH010000287.1:0-2639 GCA_964568245.1 uncultured Methylomarinum sp. | reverse complement strand
CAACCCGCTTCCAGCCTTATCAGAAAATGATCTTGCTGTGATTGTTAATGACTCAGATCCATTAAGCATAAAAATTGCCCGTTACTATCAACAACAAAGAAAAATACCCATACAAAATATCATCCATATTCAGTTTAACCCCAACTATAAAACCTTACCCGTCAACGTATTTAAAAAAATCAAACAATCTGTAGATAAACAAACCCCAAAACACATTCAAGCTTATGCCTTAACATGGATGCAAACATACCGTGTCGGTTGCATGTCAATTACCACCGCCTTTGCTGCAGGTTATAACCACGCCTTTTGCGCCATTGGCTGTAAAAAAACACAACCTTCCCCCTATTTTAATACTGAAAACAGCCGACCTTTTGACAAATATAAATGGCGACCAACCATGGCCTTAGCAGGACAAAACTTTAGTGATGTAAAAAAATTAATCGATAGAGGAATAGCTTCTGACTACAGCCAACCTCAAGGTACAGCCTACTTACTAAACACATCAGACAAAAACCGTAACGCTAGAGCTGTTTTATTCCCAAAAATTAATGCTCAATTCAATAATATTTGGCCTATTGAAATATTAAAGCAGGATTATATTGAAAATAAAGATGATGTTATGTTTTACTTCACCGGCAAAATTCATGTAAAGAAAATTCAATCCAATCACTTTTTACCAGGTGCCGTTGCAGACCACCTAACCTCAACGGGCGGTGTATTAACAGGAAGCAAACAAATGAGTATAATGAAATGGTTAGAGGCTGGAGCTACAGGAAGCTATGGTGCAGTAATAGAGCCTTGTAACTTTATAGAAAAATTTCCCAACCCAGGTATCATGATGCAATATTATCTTAGAGGAAATAGCTTAATAGAAGCTTATTGGAAAAGTGTAGCGTGGCCAGGACAAGGTATTTTTGTTGGCGAACCCTTAGCAAAACCTTTCGCACACAAACCCACAAATCCTTAACAAACCATAGACTTACCTTAAACTCACAGTTCAAAATACGTTTCTACTCTGTTATACTTCGATAACAATAACTATTCAGCGCATTAATTAAAACCGAATGGGCGTAGGAGCGTCCACCCTCTGCGCGATTGATAATTGATTGTTTTTAGAGAAAAGAGCATGATTTTATTCGCGCCGAGGGCGGGCGCTCCTACACGTGCAGTTATTCAAAGACACCGAATAGTTACCGTTAACATTCAAGGAAAAATGGCCAACACCATGAAATCAGAAAGACGGAATCATCACAGACACAAACCAAAGAATATTCAAGCAAATATTCATTCTGTTGACCCAACTGAAGCAGAAACACCCTTAAGTGGTGAAATATTAGACATTAGTCTAACAGGTATACGGTTAAAATTAAGCAAGCCACTCGGTAAAAATGTTAATGACAACTTAAAAATAACCATAATTTCACCAGAATCAGGCACACCTTTTACAGTGCATGGAACACTTAAACACCTACACTCAGAGACAGAATACGGCGTTCATTACACCCACCATGTTGAAGGCTCAATTGATGACATTCTATTTGAATGCGTAAAATTAAATGACTCCATGCTTTTGATCAAGCATTTATAGTGTACATGACTATGATAAAGCCATAGATTACTTAGTATTTTAATAACTCAAAAGATAATCACAGCTTGTAGGAGCGTTCGCCCTCGGCGCGAATAAATAATACTCTTTTCTCCAATAAATCGCGTCGAGGGCGGACGCTCCTACAAAAGACCTGCATAATTGCTGTCTCCTTCATCCCGTTGGAGAGAGCTTAAATCAACAGCCTTTACTTATCCAATAATGTTTCATGTCAACGACAGAAACCCACTCTTTAATGGTTATTTTTACTAAAACTAAGACAAAAATAGTTAAACCATTGAAACTTAATCGAAATAAAAGAAAATACCCTTAAAAAATTATAATTATAGTCGTGAATACCAGACATTTCTAAATACCCCAAAGGTAGGAAGGGCCTATTGGCCGCACCTGAGAAAGATCAAGAGAATCGAGACCAAAGCGCCCTCCAACCCTAAAAAAATAAAAAACATATAGATCAATGGGTTAAAAATACACCAGCCCTCCAATTTTTGGCTCAATCCTTGCTCTCCCCCCTATATCCACTCAACTTATAAAAAACTAGTGCCCCCCCCAAGGCTCCTTCTTTTTAAAAGGACCTTGTTCTCAAAATGACCAAACAAGCTCCGTAATTGAAAAATTGAATGAGTATTTTAATGAGAAATGAGTATTACATCCCATCAATTTAAAACAAAAAGTTTAACATTAATCACATGCTTTATTTTTACATTAGGACATCGCTATGAATGCAAAGGCTTTAACAAATCAATGTTTTACCCTTTTGGCAAGCACCCTTTTCCTCATTATGATTATATTTGCAAGCAGAGTTTATGCTGCAGACCAGAATGTTTTCATTACATTAATTAGCGGATCGACAGAACAGATACTGCCCAATCATTCTGCCAACCTATACGAACAGTTAGATGATGGATCAGCACAAAGAATTAAATCATTAACTTCCGATAATCAAGGCGTTATACCATTAACGCTAGCAGGTCTTGAACAAGGTCAACGCTATTACCTAAAAACAAAAAGTCCTTTTGATGGTAGAACAAAG
>CAZMQH010000286.1:0-2639 GCA_964568245.1 uncultured Methylomarinum sp. | reverse complement strand
AATAGTCATTTTAAAAGAAATGGGAATAGACTTTGTCCAAGGCTATCTGCTTGGAAAACCGTCCCCAAACATACTAGCAAGCAATACAATATCGATTAGCAGCCTCATCAATAACAACAGTAAAAAAACAATTTATTAAAATCAATTAAAAACTAATCTTTAATAGGCAAATTATTAGATAATAGGAGACTGATCACCATTGCTCTCAGCACTTTAATTTATAATGCCTAAAAAAATCAAAAAAACTAATGTTAAAAAAGTAAAAAATATTAAACCTGCAATGCACTGGTTTAAAAAATGGCTTTTATATGCTTTTGTTACCTTTGGTTTTATCCTTTTCAGTTATATTGGTTATTTAGATTATACCGTGCGTAAACAATTCGAAGGTCGACGCTGGTCAATTCCTGCCAGAGTCTATGCAACGCCAGTTGAAATTTATAATGGTTACTCCCTATCAATTGATCAATTTGAAGACTTACTGCAACATCTGCATTATAGACAAGATTATCGCTTAGGCTCTGAAGGCACATACTACAAAAAAGGTCTACATATATATCTAAAAACCAGAGGCTTTAATTTTTGGGATAAACGAGAACAAAGTCAGCCGCTAAGAATACGTTTTTCTGCTACCTCAGTTACTCAACTTATCAACTTAAAAACTTCAAAAAAACCAGCCATTGTTAGGATGGACCCGGTACAAATAGGTAGTTTTTACCCGTCCAGAAAAGAAGATCGAATACTTATAAAACTAGAAAACACACCAGATGCATTAATTCACGGTTTACTGGCAACTGAGGACCGAGACTTCTACAACCATTTTGGTTTATCTTTTAAAGCTATTGCCAGAGCACTTTATGCCAATATTCGTGCAGGAACCGTTGTACAAGGTGGCAGCACCATTACTCAGCAATTAGCAAAGAACTTTTATCTAACACCAACAAAAACTATTTGGCGTAAAGTTAATGAAGCTTTTATGGCTTTAATCCTAGAATTTCGTTTCTCAAAAGATGAAATTCTAGAGGCTTATTTAAATGAAATATATTTAGGCCAGGATGGTGCCAGTGCAGTACATGGCTTTGGCTTAGCAAGTGAATTTTATTTTGGCCAACCGTTAGAAAAATTACCCTTACATGACGTTGCAGCCCTAGTAGCTTTAGTCAGAGGCCCTTCATATTACGACCCGAGGCGCCACCCAGATCGCTCAGCTAAACGTCGAAACTTAGTGCTGGAAGAAATGCATCTATTGGGACATATCACTAAAAAACAAGAAATAGCTGCAAAAAAACAGAATTTAAAAGTGATTGCGCGGACTCATCGTTCAGTGAATCGATATCCAGGGTTTTTAGACTTAGTTAAAAGACAATTAAGACAGGAATACAAAGAAGATGAGCTAACAGCAGAAGGCTTGCGTATTTTCACAACGCTTGATACTCGAATTCAAAATACTCTTGAGCAAACAATATCAAAAAAACTAGCTTATTTAGAAAAAAGGCCCAAAAGCAGTAAGCTAGAAACAGCCGTTATTGTTACCCGTCGAGATGGCGGTGAAATTGTTGCCTTAGCAGGAGGGCGAAACCCAAGAGGGGTTGGATTTAACAGAGCCTTAGATGCGCTTCGGCCCATAGGCTCGTTAATCAAACCTGTGATTTATTTAACGGCTTTAGAATATCCAAATAAATACACCATAAACACAAAAGTAAGCGATACCTTAATTAAAGTAAAAGGGAAAAAGGGCAAGCTTTGGCAACCCAAAAACTATGACAGAAAAGAGCATGGTGAAGTAGAGTTTCATACGGCTTTATCTCATTCGTACAATTTAGCAACCGTGCGAATAGGAATGGACATAGGGGTTGCCAGAGTGGCAAAAACTTTAAGAAACCTTGGCGTCAGTCGCCCTGTAGACTTGTACCCCTCCTTATTATTAGGCGCCACGCCATTGACACCTATGGAAGTCACCCAACTATACCAAACCCTAGCAGGAGATGGGTTTGTCACTCCTTTACGCTCAATTCAAGCCGTTATTGCTGAAGATGGGGGGAGATTGCAAAACTACCCTTATCAAGTCAGACAAGCAGTAGACCCAGCCGCAACTTACCTTACCAATAAGATTTTACAAGAAGTCATGACCGAAGGAACTGGTCGCTCAGCTTACCTGTATATTCCAAAAAAGTTTGGCTTAGTTGGAAAAACAGGCACAACGAATAAACTGAGAGACAGCTGGTTTGCAGGCTATAGTGGTGATTATTTATCCGTTGTATGGGTTGGACGAGATGATAACAAGCCAACGGGTTTAACGGGCGCATCGGGGGCCTTACAGCTTTGGACATCCCTAATGAGAAAAATTTCAACTCTGCCTGTTACCTTAATACCCCCTGACAATATTGAAATACGTTTGATCGACACAGAAACGGGGTTACTTGCAAATGAGGGATGTGAAGCTGTTATGGCATATCCTTATATAAAAGGCTCAGCCCCCGAACAAGAATCACCCTGTGTTGCTTCAGATTTTAATAAAGCAAAAACCTGGTTTAGTGATTTTTTAGACAATAATTTTTAACTAAAAGCGCACAATAACACATCATGACTTAAGGGACTTGCAAGTAATGAATATACCCATATTGCGTAGGATTTTTGTTTCT
>CAZMQH010000285.1:0-2690 GCA_964568245.1 uncultured Methylomarinum sp. | reverse complement strand
TCATTTTGGTAGGCTTGCTGTTTAAACTGTAGTTTCATTTATCGCCATCCTTATTCGCTAATCGTTTTTTAATTTCACGATCAAAGTCCGATTGTGAATTGTTTTTTAATGGTGAATTATGAATGCTGAATTGTGAATTATTCCCCTCATTCATCATTAATAATTCATCATTAATAATTTTCCCTTCATTCATCATCCATAGTAAAACCTTTGAGGATATATTCCTTTAATATTTGTGTTGCCCAAATACGAAACTGCGTGGCTTGGCTTGAATTAACGCGATAACCAACCGAGATAATCGCATCAAGATTATAAAATTTAGTGTTATAGGTTTTGCCATCGGTCGCAGTATGTTCCAAAATGGAACTAACTGAATTTTCGTTTAACTCATTGCTTTCAAAAATATTTTTTAAATGTTTAGTAATCGCGGGTCTTTGTACGCCGAATAACCCCCCCATTTTTTCTTGGGTTAACCAGACCGTTTCATCTTGAATAAATATTTCAACCTTAACGTCTCCATTAGGTGTGGTATAAAGCAAAAATGGTGTGTTATCTTGTGCTATCGTTGGTTTGTTCGTCTGCTCTGTCACAATCAAATCACCGTAATGAGTGTTTCAGGTGAAAGACGCTTAAAGCGTTCTTCCAAATTAATACGGTCTTTACTGTCGGTAAAACTGGCATCTTTAAACACCACTTTAAAGGGTTTTAATTGAGCAATATCATCACTAATTTTGGTATTAATATTGTCATCAAAACAGGCAGCTAGGGCGTTGGTTTGCACAATAAAGACGCTGTTACCGTGCATTGTTTTTTGTTCAATCGGTAGATTAAGCTCTAACCCTAAATCTAAAATCACTTGGGTGAGTAAATCATCAGGGGTTCGGTCTGCTTTGATATTGCTTTCTAAAGCAAACAGATCATCTTGCTTTAGCTGTTTAGGGTGGTAGTAGACTTCTTTCATATTGCTGGAGTCGGCTTTATAGACGCGAAAGCCTATATCTAGTGTATCAATCCCTGCTTTATCTTTATTCTCTTCGACTATTTTTTTACCTGCACGGCGGATGCGTTCTTTGCCTATTTCTGCAATGGTTTTGTAGCCTGCTTTATAGGCTTCGGATTTTTCATCGGTGGCTTCGGGGAGTTGTACCATGATGAACTTTCGGTTGCCGTTGTCTTCGGCATTTAGTTGCATGACGGCGTGGGCGGTGGTGGCGGAGCCTGAGAAAAAATCGAGAATAATGTCTCCTTCAATACAAACAGATTGAATTAATTTTTTCGATACATTCACTACTTTAGGAGTATCAAACCAAACGCCTAACACTGCCAATAAAGCATCATCGCTTCCACCATAATAAAGAAGTGATGATACATTTTCATACAAGTTCTCTTTTAATAAATATTTTCTATTTGGTTGCGTCGTTTCATCTTGACCAAATAAAATTAAACCGTCCTTTTGTAATTGTTTCATTGTCTCTGGCGGATTTCTCCATCCTCTTTCAGGGATAGGACATTCTTTTTTTGTAATGGGGTGAATCAGTGGAATGAAATAATTATCTGGAGCTTTTTTCTTGTTAGGCCATGCCATAGAAACAGGACGGTAAATATCCCCTTTATCATCAATTAACGAATAAGCTTTATCTCCACCAGAAAAATTTTTCTTTTTAAGCCACTCCTTGTATTTCTTTTCAACATTATCAGTAACAGCATCCTCTGCCGAAATAAGCTGAGAAACTTTTTTAAGCATTGTTTCAGCATTTTCTTTTGGTCGTCTGAAATCAACTTTTTCTTTAAATTTTTGGCGATTTTTACAAAAGAAACTTATCAACTCATGTTGTTGAGCAATGCCAGACGCATCACCTTTAGGGTTTCTCTTGTCCCATACAACTGTACCAAGGTTGTTTTCTTCTCCAAAAACTTCAGATAAAAGCTTCTCAAGATTGGAGTATTCATTTTCATCAATATGAGTAACAATAACCCCATCTTCTCTCAACAAATCCCTAGCCACTACCAAACGCTCATACATCATACTCAACCAATCGGAATGAAACCTGCCATTGGTATCGGTATTTTTAAACAGCTTATTATCTTCCTCATCCGTTGTGCCTAACTCTTCTTCATAATCCGCTTTTTTAGCGGTGTAATTATCTTTATAAATAAAATCCTTACCCGTGTTGTACGGTGGATCAATATAAATCATCTTGATTTTACCTAAGTATGACTCTTGTAAAATTTTCAACACTTCAAAGTTATCACCTTCGATATAGACATTTTCGGTGCTATCAAAATTAACGCTATCTTCTCGACAAGGGCGTAGAGTTTTGGTGATTGGTATATTGGCTTTTAATAAAGACGCTTTCTTACCAGGCCAATCTAAGCGATAACGCTCATCGGTATCATCCACTAAAACACTGGATAAACTTTGTTTTAATAAGTCAAAATCAATGGCTTTTTTGGTGTTGCCATTTTCATCTTGGCTCTCTGTCATCACATTAGGAAATAGCTTGGCGATCTGTTCCATGTTCTGATCAGTGATATTCGGGGTTTGCATTTTTAATTTTTCACTCATGAGTCATCCTTAATAAGCTGTCGTTGTTGCTGTTTCGCTAATAATATTTTGTTTAATTCAACTTTTCGATTAAATTGTTTTTCTTTACTGATTTTTTTAGCCAGTAAGGCAATGTCTTTTTCTA
>CAZMQH010000284.1:0-2706 GCA_964568245.1 uncultured Methylomarinum sp. | reverse complement strand
AAAAGCAACAATTAAAAACTGGAACATTGAGTATAAGTGTTCTTTCCGTCTAAAGTGCGGCTTCAAGCCATTCACTCCAACGCTGAAAATCAGGGAAACAGAGCGGCTTTTGTGCGGAGTTGAAGCTGGACTCAGGACGGACTGGGGCACTTTATTAATTCTAGCGACGGATGGCGCGCTAGTTTCGCTCTGCTGTTTTGTCCTTAGAAAGAGTTTACTTGATATTCATAACAGACGGTTTTTTGGGTTTATAGGGGGTATTCTAGTCGATATTAGCGGGATACTATTGATTATACTGGCGCTAAGTGGCTGTGCTATTTTGGATAAAGCATAAAACAAGAACATTTAAGCGCAGATAAACCCGCAGTTCTCCCTCATTACTATTCAGCAATATGATATTCTAACTAGCCTTATTACGCCCTATGTTGTTTTAGCCTTGGGTTTGTGAATAAACATTGTTAGTAAAACATCATTATTACATGAGCAAAAATCGTCCTGTTGTTTTATCCTTTTCTGGCCATGACCCTAGTGGTGGAGCTGGCGTACAAGCAGATATTGAAACCTTTATCAGTCACCAATGCCATGCTTGTAGCGTGATTACCGCACTAACAGAACAAGATAGTCGTAATGTAAAAAAACTCATCCCTCAAAAACCGCAAGATATTATTGACCAAGCACACACTGTGCTCAATGATTTTAAGGTTGATGCCATAAAAATCGGTTTAATTGGACATCAGCAAACAGCCGTTGCCATTCAATCTATTCTACTTGAATACCCCCATATCCCTGTCATTTTAGACCCTGTTTTAGCAGCAGGTGGTGGTTCATCATTGGCAAATGATCAATTAATCATTGAAATTATTGATAAATTACTTCCCCTAACAAAAGTATTAACCCCCAATAGCGAGGAAGCTAGAATATTAGCTAAACAATCTGCGTTAACTGATTGCGGCCAAACATTATTAGCTAAAGGCTGTGATTTCGTACTGATAACAGGCACACATGAACAGTCCCCCACAGTCGATAATCAATTATTTCAACTTAATGCTAAAACAGAAACCTTTAGCTGGGGTAGATTGCCTGAAGAATACCATGGATCAGGCTGCACGCTTGCCAGCGCTATTGCTGCATTAATGGCTCATGGTTTAGACCCGTTTACAGCTATATCAGAAGCTCAGGATTATACTTGGAATGCCTTAGCCAAGGCCTATCATCCAGGACAAGGCCAATTTATCCCTGACCGTTTATTTTGGATGGAGGATGGTCAATGATTTTCCCTCGCACGGGTTTGTATGCCATTACCCAGACTGATAATAAAAACAGTGACTGTATTATTCAGGAAGTAACTGCTGCCCTTAAAGGCGGAGCTAGTGTTATTCAATACCGTGACAAAAACCCAATAGATCAAGAATATTTAGCCAAACAACTGCTAAAAGTATGTAAACAATATCATGCGCCCCTATTAATTAATGATGATGCTGAATTAGCATATCAAATAGGTGCAGATGGAGTGCATATAGGTAGAGATGATGGGGATCTCATAGCCGCTAGAAAAATATTAGGGCCTAAAGCCATTATTGGACAATCTTGTTACAATGATATTAATCTCGCACTACAAGCAGAAAAAAATGGGGCAGATTATGTCGCCTTTGGTCGTTTTTTTCCCTCAAGCTCCAAACCACTCGCCTTAGCTGCTCATATAGAAACACTGCAATTAGCTAAAATTAAAATTAAAGTACCTATTGTTGCAATTGGTGGGATTTTACCTAAAAATGGTGGAGATTTATTAGTTGCTGGTGCTAATCTGTTAGCTGTTATTGGAGGTGTTTTTGATCATGACCCTGAATCCTCGGCTCACAAATACACTGAGTTATTTCAAGACAATTAGATGAGATAATAAATGATTGAAAGCCGTAGACATTTTATTACCCGCATGCTTTCTTTGGGTGCATCTGGTCTAGCTTTGGCCTCTGGTATACTTTATTCCCCCTTTGCCAGTGCTAAATGGTTAAAAATAAGTTTCACACTGAATCATTATGATGAAACCATTGCTCACTTATTTAATGGTGAAAAGTTGATTGATAATCATAATAAAATTCAAATTTCACGCTTGCCTCGTGTTGCTGAAAATGGCGCAGTCGTCCCCATTAAGATTAGCAGTCAATTTGATAAAATAACTAAAATATATATTTTAGTAGAAAATAACCCTCACCCATTAAGTGCTGAGTTTTTCATCACCTCCGCAGTTGAAGCGGTTGTATCTGCAAGGCTTAAAATGGCTAAAACCAGTAATGTGATTGTGATTGTAGAAGCTGATGATAAGTTTTATCGCAAAGTAAAAAAAGTCAAAGTTTCTATTGGTGGATGTGGAGGTTGAAATGTCTAGTATTAAGATAAGAACCAAACGACTGGATGGCAACACCCAAATCAGAACATTAATTACTCACCCCATGGAAAACGGTCGTAACAAAGATGATCAAAATAATATAATTCCAGCCCATCATATACAACAGCTCTGGGTCGAACATAACAAAATAAAAGTCATTAGCTGTAATATGGCTGGCAGTATTTCAAAAAACCCATATTTTGATTTCTTACTTAAAGGTGGTGAAATTGGGGATACAATAACCGTTTCCTGGATCGATAACCTTGGGGGATCGGACTCCAGAAATCATATAATAAACTAAATAATAGCCTCATATTAAC
>CAZMQH010000283.1:0-2721 GCA_964568245.1 uncultured Methylomarinum sp. | reverse complement strand
TTGCTCACTAAAAGGCAGTAATAAATCTTTCGCCAAACCCCAGTCTAAAAAAGCCCCAGCATGGCTTTCTGAAACGCATTTTAAATAAGCGACATCGTCAACCTGAGCAAATGGCAAACGTGTTGAGCCTTGTAATTTTTCTTTGCCTGCAAAATACACGAAGACATTAAGTTCGTCGCCTATTTTGCAATCTTTTGGGGCATCAGCTGGCAATAATTGAATTTCACCTAACTCTTCTCCATCAAAAGTAACAATTCGACCTTCTGCTTTCTCTATTTTTAGCTTGTTAAACTTGCCAAGTGCAATCATAAATAATTTGTAATATTTAAAATAAAATCAAAAACTTAATTACTCAGCATAATTGCAATTGCTCTTAAGCCCTCTCTTGCTGGAGAGGGTTGGTTGGGTGAGGAGGAATAAAATAAGTCTTTTTTCAATATTCTTTGCTCTATGTTTTTAAAAAATGTAGAGCATTAAGAAAAAAGAAACTATTCTAACTTCTCCTCACCCAAACCCTCTCCAGCAAGAGAGGGCTTTAGAGAAAAACCTTATTGCTATTTAATACGCTGAGTAGATACTCAAAAATATTCTACCTTTTTCTGATAGCTTTATAAGATAGTATAATTTGTTTATTAAATTTGCGTTAACCTTATTATCCAGAACATTAAACCCAACTCTTATAACTGCCCATACTATGAGCTTACGCTACCAGATCAGTCTCCATATTCTACTCATTTCCTTATTTATATTAATGCTTGGTGGCACTATTGCTATCTGGCAAGCTCGTAATGCTGTCAGCAATGAAGTGGATTCATCTATTAAGTTAGCATTACAACTAATTAAAATAAGCGTAGGCTCAACCCAATCTAATGAAACTGACTGGATCTATCGTTTGAGTACTTTGGAGCAAACTCGGCATTTAAAAATTCAGCTTAAAAAACCATCGGGGGTAATCATAAATATTACTCGTAATTCTTTAGCAACAACTCAGCAAGATACGCCACCACGCTGGTTTACAAACCTTGTGGTCAGTGATTACCCTAAAGCTGAATATCAAATAAACACTTTTGATAATCAATTGTTAACCCTGATTATTCAAGCCGACCCAATGGATGAAATAACTGAAACGTGGCATGAAACCATTGCTTTTTTCAGCTCTATATTAGCCTTAGTATTACTGACCTTTCTTTCTGTTCACCTAGTCTTTAACAAAACATTACAGGCGATAAAAACTATCGTGAAAAACCTTAAAGGTATTGAACAAGGAGAATACGATAAAAAACTGCCTGATTTTTCTACTCAGGAATACGACAGTATTGCTAAAGCAATTAATCACATGGCAGCGGTTTTAGAGGCTACACAAAAGCAAAACCAGGCTTTAACTCAACATTCTTTAGAAATTCAGGAAGAAGAAAGGCAACATTTATCTCAGGAATTACATGATGAATTTGGACAATCACTGACTGCAATAAAAGTAATGGCGGTAACGGCGGCTCATGAGAATTCAGATACCAAACAGATCACTCATTCTATTGTAGAAATTTGTGATCATCTTATGACGGTTTTGCGTTCAATGATGAAGCAGTTGCACCCTCTTATTTTAACGGAACTAGGCCTTAAAGCTACCTTGGAAGATCTGCTTCTGCACTGGCAAACAAGAAGCCCCTCTACTATATATAAGCTATTAGTAGATGATGCCATTGATAATATGGATAAAACCATTATAATTCAGGTTTTCCGTGTTATTCAAGAAAGTTTAACCAACATTATTCGTCATGCAAATGCGAATCAGGTTACTATCAGTCTGCACATAAAATCCGAATCAAATACCCTTGAATTGTTAATTAAAGACAATGGCCAAGGTTGTGATCTAAACAATATATCGGCAGGGTTTGGCTTACAAGGAATGAAAGAAAGAGTTAAATTACTAGGCGGGGAGTTTAAGTTACAATCTCAAGTTGATAAAGGTATGCAAATACAAGCAATAATCCCATTAAATGAAAAATAAAATAACAGTATTATTAGTTGATGACCACGCTGTGGTACGGGCTGGATTTAAATTATTATTATCAGCGGCAGCCCCTAATATTGAGATCATCGCTGAAGCTGACCGTGGAGAACGGGCAATTCAATTATACCAATCTCAACGGCCCGATATTATCGTCATGGATTTATCTATGCCTGGTATTGGTGGGCTTGAAACCATAAAACGGATCATCCAGCGTGATAAAACAGCAAATATTTTAGTCTTTAGTGTGCATGACGAACAGGTCTATGTACATCGTGCACTTAATGCTGGAGCTAAAGGTTATATCACTAAAAATAGTGCACCTAATATTTTACCCGATGCGATTGATAGCATTATGCAAGGACAAAAATATATTGAACAGGGGCTGACAAATGAAAATTCAGAGCAATCAATGACTCATAATCACCTAGAAATTATCAATGCCTTCTCGGTACGAGAATTTGATATATTCAGGCTACTTGCTAAAGGATTAACAGCCCATAAAATAGCGGATGAATTATGTTTAGGTTATAAAACAGTGGCTAATTATATGACTCAAATCAAGAAAAAACTACACGTTTCTAGTGTTGCTGAACTGGCTCATATTGCAGTGATACAGGGGGTTATGAAACATTAAGTCCGGTCTTAATCTCTTCTCAAAAGAGGCAGGATAGTCCCTGAACTTAAAGAACAAGGACTTTTCCATCATCAAG
>CAZMQH010000282.1:0-2725 GCA_964568245.1 uncultured Methylomarinum sp. | reverse complement strand
TTATTCTCTCAGAGGAAAGCAATAGAATACCAAAACTATATTAAATTAACAGTGCCGTCCATCTGACCTAATGCCAATGATTTGTGATTTTAAAATACGCTGGGTATTCCCCTCTCTGTTATAAAAAAGGAGAGGGGATAATGATTAAAATAACCCAGTAATAACCCCTTCATCAGTAATATCAATACGTTCCGCTGCGGGTACTTTTGGTAGTCCTGGCATAGTCATCATATTGCCTGCGATAGCAACAATAAAACCAGCGCCATTTGCTAGTTTTACTTCGCTGATTTCAACAGTATGACCGGATGGTGCGCCTTTAGCCATGGGGTCAGTAGAAAAAGACATTTGAGTTTTAGCCATACAAATGGGAAATTGGCCATATTTTTCTTGTAAGGCTTTAATTTCTCCACGTATTTTAGGGCTGGCTGTTATACCAGCAGCGCCATAAAGTTTAGTAGAAATGGTTTCAATTTTATCCCAAAGGGGTAGCTCTTCATCGTAAACAAAAGTGAATTCAGGTTCACGGTTATCGACAATATTAAGTACTTCTTTGGCTAGTTCTTCTGCACCTGCACCCCCTTCAGCCCAATGTTTTGAAACAATACATTTAACCCCTAGAGCTTCACATTTTTCTGTTAATAATGCTATTTCTGCATTGCTATCAAAAGTGAAATGGTTGATACAAATGACACAAGGTAGACCGTAATGCTCGGTAATATTGTGTAAATGACGCTCTAAATTTACAAAACCTTCATCTAGGGCTTTTAAGTTTTCATTATTGAGATCATCTTTACCTACGCCACCATGGGACTTTAAAGCTCTAACGGTTGCCACTAAAACCACGGCTGATGGTTTTAACCCAGCCATACGGCACTTAATATCAATAAATTTCTCAGCCCCTAAATCAGCACCAAAGCCCGCTTCAGTAATCGCATAATCAGCCAGTTTTAAGGCAGTTTTAGTTGCCGTTACGGTATTACAACCGTGAGCAATATTAGCAAAAGGGCCGCCATGGATAATGGCAATATTATTTTCTAAGGTTTGTACCAGATTGGGTTTTATCGCATCTTTTAATAAAGCTGCCATAGAACCTTGGGCGTTTAAGTCGCGCGCATAAATGGGGGTGGTGCGGTCAGCTTTGTAAGCAATAACAATGCGGCCCAAACGCTGTTTTAAATCAGCACGGCTAGTCGCTAGACATAAAATAGCCATCACTTCTGAAGCCACTACAATGTCATAGCCATCTTCACGCAAATAACCATTGGCTGGGCCGCCTTGACCTACTGTTACTTTGCGTAAAGCACGGTCATTCATATCAACCACGCGTTTCCATTGGATGCGTCGTGGATCAATGCCTAAAGCATTGCCATGGTTGATATGGTTATCAATCATGGCTGAAAGTAAGTTGTGAGCGACACCAATCGCATGGAAGTCACCTGTAAAATGCAGGTTAATATCTTCCATTGGGACGACTTGTGAGTAACCACCACCAGCAGCACCACCTTTCATACCAAAACATGGGCCTAGAGAAGGCTCGCGTAGACAGATCATAGTCTTTTTGCCTAAACGATTCATGGCATCGCCTAAGCCAACTGTGGTGGTGGTTTTACCTTCGCCAGCTGGGGTAGGGCTAATAGCAGTTACTAGAATTAATTTGCCATCTTTTTGATCAGATAGGCTGTTAATGTATTCCAGTGATACTTTTGCTTTGTAATGACCATAAGGATCCATGTGCTCAGCAGGAATGCCAAATTTTTCTTTAGCTAAACCGATAATAGGTTTCATTTCCGCTTGTTGAGCGATTTCAATATCAGACATAAATGTCTCCATAATTATAAGAATTCTGTAAACGCAAAAAGCCTGCCCCATAAATGGAGTAGGCTTTTTTTATGGTTATATCACTGTTAATAGTGGAATTTAATTGCTCTTAAGCCCTCGCCCCAGACAGGGGAATCAAAATAAGGTTCTCTATCCCTTATTCTTTAATCTCTTTAAACAGAAATAAATTTTGAAGAAGAGAATTGTTTAATTCCCCTCACCCAAGCCTCTTCCCACTTGGGGTGAGGGCTTAAGAGCGAATTAAACTGGTCATAATAAGTAGTTAATTATACCTTTTCAACTATTAACGATGATATAGCCTTTTTTATGGCGCAGCGCGTCAAAAATAGCATTCCCACGGAGTCCGTGGGAATGAGAGGTGTATATGCTCTGGATTTTTTTGCCTTTCGCCTTTAACCTGCTGTTAATCAGCATAAACAGGAAAACGAGAACAAAGTAAGCTGACTTTTTCGCGAACTGCAGTAATAACTGAGTTATCATCTAGGTTTTCCATTACATCGCACATTAAATGAGCGATTTCTGACATTTGCGCTTCTTTAAAGCCACGTGTTGTAGGAGCGGGTGTGCCTACGCGGATGCCGCTAGTTACAAAAGGTGATTCAGGGTCGTTAGGAACAGCATTTTTATTGACGGTGATATGCGCTTTTTCCAGAGCGGCATCAGCCGCTTTACCCGTGATGCCTTTAGCAATTAGAGAGACCAGCATGAGATGGTTGTCAGTACCGCCTGAAACCACATCAAATCCACGGCTGATAAAGACTTCAGCCATCGCTTTTGCATTGTCGATAACTTGCTGTTGATAGATGGCAAATTCAGGTTGCATGGCTTCTTTAAAAGCAACGGCTTTAGCTGCAATTACATGCATTAATGGGCCGCCTTGAATACC
>CAZMQH010000281.1:0-2734 GCA_964568245.1 uncultured Methylomarinum sp. | reverse complement strand
CCTAAGATCATCAAAAACTGATGGGAATACCGCCATCTGCTGAATCAATATGTAATTTATAGCCTGTCCAACTCGTTTTATAGCCTTTACTATTTTTCTTCATTCCTACATCACTGAATTTAGGTAAATCTTCAAGCATGTGGCTTGTTTTTCAAGGCGGGGGGCACCCTGGGTAGCCACGACTGGAAACAATAAACTCTTCTATCCGTATCATTTCTAATCTGACGACCAATTCTTGTTGCTTGTCGATTAACTCGCCCAATTCTTCTGATTGCCAAGGAAATAATGAATCTTGAATGTTGAACCAAGTTTGTACTAATGCACTGTGTAACTTACTAATTTATAGATACTTTTAGATTATTTTCAGGCTTCCTATTTTACCATTTATGGGTAAGTTTTTCTTTTTTTAGCAACTGCTGCTAAGAATACTCTTCGCTTTTATCAGTTTTGCAAGAGGCTCTTTTGGAATGATTAATATCAAAAAAGTAATTAGCGCGCCATCCTCGCTACATATAAAAGCCGCTCCGTTTCCCTGATTTCAGCTCAGGTACAAAAAAACCACGATTAAGTGGCTTTTAAAAATAGGGTTGCAAGAATAAGTTATATAAGAAAATCTATTTTCGTTGTCCTAATGTTGCCTGTCTTTCAGAACTACGCTCTTCCAAATGATAACGTCTTCTCATCCAAACTCCAGCAATAGCAGCCACCATTAAGCCACATGACGTGACGGTAAGATAGATCAATCGCTTTAACTGAGAAACTTCTTCTAGTAAGACTTGGTTTGCTTTAGCTTCAACCACTGTCTTTTCAGGTACTGAATAAGCTTGTAAAACTTTCACATCATTTTTTAAATCTTGAATAGTACCTAAAGAATCCGTTATGCTTCCTTGACGAACACTGGTTTCTAAAGACCTTAATTTACTTTCAATTGAACCACTAATAAGCCCAACTAATTGCCCTTTTAAAGTGTTTATTTCAGCTGATAACACTGGATTTTGCACTGAATATATTTTTTCAACAGGCGCACGCTTAGCTTTAAGATCACCTAAGATATTATCCTCAGGCATCAATAAAAACCCTAATACAAAAACAACAATCATTAATGTTGAAGCAATTAATAGTAAAGTTCTATTTGCTTTAACCAACCCCTGATGAGGAATATTCCGCAGAATAACAAGACCTTGCGGGTCTTCAGCATCACTGAATTCTGATTTTATTTTGCGCATGATATTACACTCATTATTGTTATTATTTCGAGCCAAACTTTAATAAAGACATAGCCTTTCATTATACAAGCTTACGAAACATATAACCATTTAGAAAATAAAATAATGGGCTTCAGCTGCTAAATAGAAGCTGAAGCCAAACAAGCTATTTCTTTCTCGCTGCGATTCTCATTCTTAATGCATTCAGCTTAATAAAACCTTCCGCATCTTTTTGATTGTATGCACCCTCATCATCTTCAAAAGTGGCTATACTTTCATCAAATAAGCTATCTGTTTTAGACTCTCTACCCACAATAACAACATTACCTTTATACAGTTTAACTCTCACTGTGCCATTAACAGTAACTTGAGAATGGTCAATCATAGTTTGTAACATTTCACGCTCAGGACTCCACCAATAACCATTGTAGATTAAAGTAGCGTAACGAGGCATTAACTCATCTTTTAGGTGAGTTACTTCTCTATCTAATGTTAAAGACTCCATAGCCCTATGTGCTTTTAACATGATAGTACCTGCTGGTGTTTCATAGCAGCCACGAGATTTCATCCCCACATATCTATTTTCTACGATATCAGACCGCCCTACTCCATTAGCCCCACCGATTTTATTGAGTTTTTCCATTACTTCATTAGGTGTATGAGCAACACCATCAATGGCAACAATATCGCCTTTCAGGTAGCTTAATTCAAGATAAGTTGCTGCATCAGGTGCATTTTCTGGTGAAACAGTCCATTTCCACATGCTTTCTTCCGGCTCATTCCAAGGATCTTCCAGAATATCACCCTCATAGGAAATATGAAGTGAGTTAGCATCCATTGAATAAGGCGACTTTTTACCTTTTTTATTTTCAACAGCAATGCCATGTTTTGCGGCATAATCCAGTAAGGATTGACGTGAATTAAGATTCCATTCGCGCCAAGGAGCAATAATATGAATATCAGGACGCAAGGCATAAGCCCCTAGCTCAAATCTCACCTGATCGTTACCTTTACCCGTTGCCCCATGAGAAATAGCTTGAGCACCTGTTTTATTTGCAATTTCAATGAGTCGTTTTGCGATCAAAGGTCTTGCGATTGAAGTACCTAACAGGTATTCACCTTCATAAATTGCATTTGCGCGGAACATAGGAAAAACAAAATCCCTAGCAAACTCTTCACGCATATTATCAATATAAATTTCTTTAATACCAATGGCTTCAGCTTTTGCTCTTGCAGGCTCAACCTCTTCACCCTGCCCAATATCAGCTGTAAAAGTGACCACTTCACATGAGTAAACATCTTGCAACCACTTTAAGATAACAGAGGTATCTAATCCGCCTGAATAGGCCAGTACTACTTTATTGATTTCTGACATAACGCCCTAACTACTCTATAGAATAAAATTGGGATTGATTATACCGAAATTTGTCCTTAGATTTTGATAACTTTTGCTTAATTTTCATAATAAAGAGGGTAACTATTCAACGACCATGACGTAGGAGCGTCCGCCCTCGGCGCGATTGATAATG
>CAZMQH010000280.1:0-2737 GCA_964568245.1 uncultured Methylomarinum sp. | reverse complement strand
TTTTTTATGCCTGTTGATAGCTTTGAAAACAGCCAAAGCAAGCAAAATGATTTATCATACGGTATAAAAACAATTAGCTTATTTATAGATAATGAATGTAACGTCTGAACAGTCTTCCAACCGCCACTCTCTGATCTTTTTATTTGCAGGTACCTTATTCATCAGTGCAACATTGATGTTTATTTTACAACCTCTTTTTGGCAAGTTACTTCTCCCGCTACTAGGTGGCTCTCCAGCCGTTTGGAATACCTGTATGGTGTTTTATCAAACACTACTGTTTGTCGGTTATTTGTACGCACATTTCCTTTCAGTGAAATTTAGTACGCATAGGCAAATTCAAATCCATGCCATTGTTATTGCAATTAGTTTGATTGCCTTACCCGTTGCTTTACCAGACAACCCTATTCCCCCTACGGATAGCAATCCTACTCTCTGGCTGATGTGGACTTTATTTGTATCCATTGGTTTACCTTTTTTTATAGTCTCCACCACTTCACCTTTAATCCAAAAATGGTTTTCAAAAGTCGGCCACCATACCAGTGACGACCCTTATTATCTTTATGGAGCGAGTAATGCCGGCAGTATGCTGGCCTTATTAAGCTACCCCTTTTTAATAGAACCTAATATAGGTCTACTTGAGCAAAAAACTTATTGGAGTTTTGGTTTTGGCTTTCTTGCTATTTTAGTGATTGGCTGCGGAAGCGTGCTATGGCGTATCCACCAGTCTAATAGCGAAGCATCTGAACTAACTGAGGATGAGCCTGAAGATTTACCATTAAAGACTAAATTACATTGGCTCGCGTTAGCCTTTGTCCCCTCCAGTTTATTATTAGGCTTGACTAACTTTATCAGTACAGATATTGCCTCAGCTCCGTTGTTATGGATTATTCCTTTAACACTGTACTTATTAACTTTCATTCTGGTTTTTTCTAAATGGGCAGATAAAATCCATCCTGTGATGGTTTCATTACAAGCTATTATTTTATTACCCTTTATTGCCTATGCCTTTGTTGACCCAGCAGCATTACCTTATTGGTTAAACCTAATTTTGCATCTTGTGGCCTTTTTTCTGGCCGTGATGGTTTGTCATGGTGAACTAGCTAAAAATCGCCCTCATACTCATCATTTAACCAGCTTTTACCTAATTATGTCCTTTGCTGGCATGCTGGGTGGTATGTTTAATACTTTTGTAGCCCCATTTATTTTTAATTCGGTTTATGAATACCCTATTATGATTGTTGCGGCATTACTATTACGTCCCGGACTGCATTCGCAAAAAATAAGCTTGCAAGCCGCTTTTCCATTAGCCTTATTATTAATCGGCCTAGCGGTTTATTTTTTAAATGATCGCTTATCCCAAACGCTTATATATAGTGCTACTAATGCACTTATTTTATTGGCAGGATTAAGCTACACCTTCCGCTCTCGCCCTGTTAGCTTGGCATTACTCAGTGGGGTTATTCTATTTTTTACTTTAGGCATTCAGACTCTCATCTCAAATACAATATTCCAAGAACGTAGCTTCTTTGGGGTGCTTTCAGTCAGAGAAAGTGTTTTATTGGATGAAAATAACCAACCTGAAAAATACCATGCATTATTTCATGGCACCACAAAACATGGCGCTCAACGTTTAGCCCCCCACCTACAAACCACACCTCTCACTTATTACAGTCGCCCAGGCCCAATCGGACAATTTTTTAATGCTTATGACAATCAAAATAAAAACTGGGAAATTGGTACTGTCGGTTTAGGCGCTGGCGCGTTAGCCTGCTACGCAAAACCTCAACAACATTGGACGCAATATGAAATTGATCCTTTAGTCATTGCTATTGCCAAGAACCCTAAATATTTTACTTATTTAGAACGTTGCGCTAAAAAATCGATTTTCAAAGTAGGTGATGCACGTCTATCCTTAAAAGCTGAACCTAATCAAAAATTTGATTTATTGATTATGGATGCTTTTAGTTCAGACTCAGTGCCGACACATTTATTAACCAGAGAAGCGATGCAGCTTTATTTTGCAAAACTTAAACCTAATGGCCTGCTAGCATTTCATATTACAAATCGCCATTTAGCTTTAAAAAAGGTTATTTCTGATCATGTTAAATATTTGAAACTTGCAGCATTAATTCAAGAATTTAAACCACAATCAGACAAGCCTCTCGTGATAGCGACCGACTGGGTGATTATAACTAAAAAAGCCGAAACATTAGCTCCTTTACGCCAAAGCCGCTTAGGTAACTGGCAAAAGCTCCCGTTATATTTTGACATGAAGCCATGGACTGATGACTTCACTAACATTATAGGAATTTGGAAATAACATGACACAAACTATTCAAGATGTTGCACAGCTTTGTGATGCAGAAATAAAAGGTAACAACCCTGCTTTAATTATTAAATCAGCAGCCGACATTATGTCAGCATCTGCAAACCAAGTGACCGTATTAAGTAGTGCTAAATATGCTAAATATTTAAAAGACACTCAAGCCTCTGCTTGTTTTATTTCAGCCAGCTTACCTAGTGAAGATGCACCTGAAAACCTAACACTATTAGTCTGTAACGACCCTGAAATAAGTTTTCTGAAAGCCGTTAGCTTATTACACCCTACCCAGAAATTAAACCGCTCCATTTCAAAACAAGCGGCTATTGCTGACTCTGTTTCTCTAGGCGAAAATATTAATGTAGGTGCTTTTTCTACCATTGATGCACAATCAAGCATTGGTGATGAAACCGAAAT
>CAZMQH010000279.1:0-2749 GCA_964568245.1 uncultured Methylomarinum sp. | reverse complement strand
TGCATAGAATAACTATGCGCCTCTTGAGATAATCCAATCAGAAACAAAAATCCTATGCAATATGGGTATATTCATTACTTGCAAGTCCCTTACTCGATAGACTTATAAGAAAACAGCAGCACATATAACCATGCCAGCAGAAAACACACCCCACCTATTGGCGTAACCATCCCCAGCCATTTTATATTTAATATCGCTAATAAATACAAACTGCCCGAAAACAACAAAATACCACTAAACATTAACCAGCCCGCTTTCTTTAAATGACAAGACTCTGGTGATTGCAGACTGAATACAGCAATCAAACCTAAACCTAGAGCATGCCACATCTGATAATCTACCGCTGTTTTATAAACAGCCAGCATTTCAATACTCAAAATAGCCTTTAAGCCATGCGCGCCAAAAGCCCCCATCGCCACACCAGTCAATCCACATGCAGCACTTAAAAATAAAAAAATTGATCGCATTATTTTTCCTTTAATCGTGGCATAAGTTGCACCAAATTACACGGCTTGGTTCGAGAGTCTAATTGCGCCTTAATTAAATCATCCCACGCCGTTCTACAGGCCCCAGATGAACCAGGCAGACAAAAAACATAGGTACCATTTGCTACACCAGCAACAGCTCGAGATTGCATGGTTGATGTTTTTATATCCTGATAAGACAGCATTCTAAAAACCTCCCCAAATCCATCCAGTACTTTATCCAACAAAGGAATGACCGCTTCGGGAGTTCCATCCCTGCCCGTCACCCCCGTACCACCAGTGGTAATAACCGCATCAACATCAGACTCTATAATCCAATTAGAAATAACCGCTCTAATATGATACATATCATCAGGTACTATTTTCTTTTCAAAAACCTGATGACCTGCATCCGTCACCCTATCAAGCAACACTTTTCCCGACACATCATCCTGCTCCGTTCTCGTATCGGAAATGGTTAATACAGCAATATTTAATGGTAAAAATTGTTTTTCTGAACTCATTTTATTCCTTATTTTAACACTAGAAAAAAGGCTTCAGAGCCACGCTGGATATTAATTAATAACGCCCTGCGGGAATCTACCACCTGTTTAAATTGTTTTAAGTTACGCACTCTATAGCGATTTGCCGAAACAATAACATCTCCCGGCCTTAAACCGCTGCGCCATGCATAGGATGTTTGTTTTATTTTTATAAACAAAATACCTTCTAGCTGATCATTATTTGTTACCGTTAAAACCGTACCCTTCAAGCCTCTGTGCAACCTTCCACCATCCAGCACTAGCCTTTGGGGCTCCCCAATCACGGCTGTTACTGTTTTTTCGTCGCTTCCTCGTATCAACTCAATCTCAACCTTCTCTCCAATCTGTAGCAAGCCGATAACATTTCTAATCTCATGACTGCCTTTGACTTTCTTTCCATTTAAGGCCACTATAATATCCCCTGGCTCGATGCCCGCGATATCTGCAGCCGATTCACCATGAACTTTGCTGACGACTGCACCTCGCGTATTTTTTAGATCAAAAGCTTTAACAAGCTCAGGGGTTAAATCTTGCGTTGTAACTCCCAACAAACCTCTTTTTACCTCACCATGCTTTATCAGTGCTTTTTTAAGCGTCATCACCATATTTGAAGGGATTGCGAACCCAATCCCCACATTGCCCCCGCTTGGCGCAAGAATAGCGGTATTCATCCCAATAAACTCACCTCTTAAATTTACCAAGGCCCCACCTGAATTTCCTGGATTAATCGAAGCATCAGTCTGAATAAAATCCTCATACCCCTCGATCCCTAACCCAGTTCGTCCCAAGGCGCTAACAATACCGGAGGTTACTGTTTGCCCCAATCCAAAAGGGTTACCAATAGCAACAACAAAATCCCCCACCCTTAACTTATCCGAGTCGGCAATAGCAAGCTCTGTTAAATTAATCGCTGGAATTTGAATAACAGCCACATCAGCCTCTGGATCCGTTCCTAATAAAGTTGCACTTAAATTTCGACCATCACTAAGCGTCACCATTATTTTATCGGCTTGATCAATCACATGATTATTAGTTAAAACATAACCCTTATCTTTATCAATGATAACCCCCGAACCCAGGCTGTTTTTTTGCTGTTGCTGCCTAGGCATTTTAAAAAAATGTCTAAAAAAAGGGTCCTTCAATAAAGGATTATCCCTAATCAGAACATTTTTTGTGGTTGATATATTAACTACAGCTGGCATACTTTTTTCCAGCATCGGCGCCAAAGAGGGCAGTGCAGCCCCCCCCACATTAACAGGCAAGCCAGCAACAGAAAGCCCTGAATAAAGAAAAAGCAAGAAAAATACATTTAATGACTTAAAGTAATTTTTATTCATAATATTCCCATAGTTTATTTTTGAGACATAGACAAGATAAACAACATAACGTTTAATCTACTATAATAATTGCATACAAATGTTGAACACGACAGCAAAACATAACACCTTATTGCAGGAATTATAAGCTTGCTTTAATATGGACTAAAGCTAATTTTTAAAATTGATTTAAACACCTTAGGAACGCGCACGGAATAACTTGAGCAACTGGCGCAGGATTTTTGTTCGTATTCAACTAACACATGGATGTGTGTAGGTAGAGTAATGCAGGAGCAATTACCGAGGCGTATAAATAAGCGCATAGCAAGCTACGCAACTATTTATACAACGCGGAAGACGGACAAAAAGACAAGTTAGGGAGTCAGTAATAAATAATGTACCTAGATCTCGTAGGATTTTTATTTCT
>CAZMQH010000278.1:0-2811 GCA_964568245.1 uncultured Methylomarinum sp. | reverse complement strand
AAACGACGAATGATTATTTCAAAGGTAGATAGGGTGATTTTTTTGATTTGTGGGGGTTATAAATATATAGATATAAAGTAACTTATTGATTTTAGATTAGAATAAGGTGGCATGATAAATGCTTTTCATTATATTTAATAGCGTTATGCTTTGTTTTTAAACAAGGCATGTTTTAAATATTTAGTTGGCTTAAGAGAGCACTTTAATGAAAAGGATCACGGTTTCAATTATTACACTCACTTTAATTGTGATAGCCAATTTTTTTTTCTGGGCCTATATCAATAAGCCAGATCAAGTCCAGTCATGGGAAGGATTGATGATGGGCGTTTCTTTTAATCCTGCTCGTCGGGATGATGATCCTGAAAAAAACTTATTCCCAACAGCAGAAGAAATTAATCAGGACTTGGCTTTATTAGAGGGAAAAGTCCACGCAGTGCGGACATACAGCGTGCTTAATGGTTTTGATCAAATACCTAAGCTTGCAGCAAAGTACAATCTAAATGTGACACTGGGTGCATGGGTTAATAGTGACCCTCAATCGACTCAACAGGAAATAGACGCTTTAATAAAGCTTAGTCGTCTTGAGCACAACAATATTGTAAGGACCATAGTGGGAAATGAGGCCCTTATGCGTAAAGAGCTTAGTGTAAAACAACTGATTCTATATATTAGACAAGTGCGCAAAAATACCTGGAGGCCTGTGAGTACTTCAGAAACTTGGGATATTTGGATTAAACATCCAGAACTTGTGCAAGAAGTTGATTTTATAGCGGTTCATATTTTACCGTATTGGGAAGGAGTTGCTGCGGAAAATGCTGTGGACTATGTTTTTGATCGCTATAATCAATTGCATAAAGCCTTTCCTGATAAACCTATTATTATTACAGAAGTAGGCTGGCCTTCAGCAGGTCAACCTAAAGGGCAAGCAGAAGCAAGTTTAGTTAATCAGGCCAAATTTGTTCGGGACTTTTTGAATCGAGCTAAAAAGGAAAAGTTGACATACTATGTGATTGAAGCATTTGACCAACCTTGGAAGCAGGTTTTGGAAGGGTCGTCAGGTGCTTATTGGGGACTCTTTAATGCAAATAGAGAGCCTAAATTTGCTATGTATGGTGATGTGTTGGATTTACCTGATTGGGAAAACTGGGCTTTAAGCGCTGCTTTTTTAAGTATGTTGTTAATGACCCTGTTTTTGTTCACCAGAAATCGAATGAAATTGTCAGGAAAGATATTTTTTGGCATTATTGCTAACCTATCAGCCTCAACGATTGCCTGGACTGCATCAATTGGTGCGAGTCAATATCAAACGACCATGAGTTTTATACTTTGGGGCCTATTATTAGCGATGCAAGCGATGGCTGTCATCGTGCTGCTGGTGGAAAGTCTGGAAATCTCTGAAGTGCTTTGGAACCGAAAGGGCAAAAGAAGTTTTCGAGCTTTACAGGTTCCAGAAGGGTTTCATTATCCAAAAGTTTCACTACATGTCCCAATACATAATGAACCGCCAGCCATGGTGAAAAAAACTTTAGCAGCCTTAGTTAATTTAGATTACCCCAATCTTGAGGTGTTCGTTATTGATAATAATACTAAAGACCTAGCTGTATGGAAACCCATTGAAGAAGAATGCAAACGGTTGGGTGAAAGATTTCGATTTTTTCATTTAGATAACTGGCCAGGGTTTAAGGCAGGGGCCATTAATTATGCCTTAGAACAAACCGCTGAAGATGCAGAAATAATTGCAGTGATTGATAGTGATTATCTTGTTGATCCTCTCTGGCTTAAAAGCTTAATTCCATATTTTGAGAAACCAGAAGTAGGTTTTGTGCAAGCGCCGCAAGATTATTGGGATTGGAAAGATAATGGATTTAAGGCTTTTTGTCATTGGGAATATGCTGGATTTTTCAAGATTGGAATGGTTCAGCGTAATGAATCGAATGCTATTATTCAACATGGAACGATGACTTTAATCAGAAAATCAGCCCTTGAGTCTGTTGGTAAATGGGGGGAATGGTGTATTTGTGAAGATAGCGAATTAGGGTTACGCTTATATCGTGCAGGCTATGATTCTGTCTATGTAAAAGATTCATTTGGACAAGGGGTAACACCTGATACTTTATCAGGCTATATAACCCAACGACACCGCTGGGTTTATGGTGCTATGCAAATATTAAAACGTCATTGGAGAGCATTAATACTGGGTAGGAAAACTGATTTAACATCAGCACAACGCTATTATTTTATTGCAGGGTGGTTACCTTGGTTTTCTGATGCATTATCTTTATTATTCACTTTTGCCAGCTTATTTCTCTCTGCTCAGATACTGCTTGATCCCGTACATGGCGAACTTCCCGTTAATGCGTTTATCTTGCCGACGATCGGTTTATTTGGCTTTAAGGTTATACGAACAGTTTGGCTTTACCAAGCTCGAGTAGGGTGTTCCATTATGCAGACCATGGGAGCCACCATTGCTGGATTAGCACTGACTCATACGGTATCTAAGGCGATTTGGCAGGGCTTATTTACTTCAGGGCGACCTTTTTTACGTACACCTAAATTTGAAAAGGAAAAGCCATTTTTAGCGGGATTAGTGACTATTTACCAAGAATTGATATTGTTAAGCTTATTATGGTCAGCTGCTTATGCCATGATGACGCTTGAACATTTTAATAACTTAAATGGGCAGTTGTGGGTTGGTGTATTGCTAGTGCAATCTATGCCTTATTTAGCTTCATTATTTTTGCTTTTGGTTAATGTATTACCTGACTTTGGACTGGCGATATTAGCGCCTCAAGATAAAGAGAGTCCTGTACA
>CAZMQH010000277.1:0-2812 GCA_964568245.1 uncultured Methylomarinum sp. | reverse complement strand
ACGCAGCGCGTGGGAACTAGCACTTCACAAAAGCTAAAATTAAAAATTGGAACATTGAGTAATAGAAACCTCTCTAGTAATTTTCAATATCTCTCCTAAACTGAACATATAAACTTTCAGATAAGGACTTATTAACAATGAAATTACAGATAAAAAAACTGTTTGAACAAATCCATAATGTACCTCAAGTCCCTGAAGTTGTCAGAATATTAATATCTCAATTAAACGACCCTAATGCTAACTTTAGTGACATTGCTAAAAATATAGAAAAAGAACAAATCATCTCCCTAAAAGTATTGCGCTTGGTCAACTCGGCTCACTTTGGCTTATCTAAAAAAGTGGGCTCTATTGATAACGCCGTTGCTATGCTGGGCATGACAAAACTCAAAACATTAGTTATCGCATCAGGGATTGTTAATGCAGTCCCAGAGATTCCTAATTTTGATCTTAGTAACTTTTGGGCTGATAGTTTTGCTACCGCAACCTATGCAAAATGGCTAGCGGAAGAAGCAAATCTCGATAATAGCGACATGATCTTTACCGCAGGCTTAATCAATGCGCTAGGTACTATTTTATTGCACTTAGGTGACCCTAAAGCCGCAAATGAAATTCAGCAACATGTCAAAGCAGGAGAAAACCGTTACAGCTACGAACAAAAACGGTTAGGCTTTAGCAGCTTAGATGTCTGCGCAGAACTTTGTAAACGCTGGCATTTTTCTGATGATTTAGTGAATACCGTCATCCATTCAGGTGCCCCTTTACTAGCTGAAGAAACACCGTCCCCCGCCTGCGTTGTTTATATTGCAAGATATATTAGCGAATCTAATCACCCAGAAATAAGTGACGAGGATAGACTGGCAAATTTCCCAAATAAAGAATGGCAACAACTTGGCCTAAATATAGATGATATAGCCACTAAGCTACTCGAAATTATGGCTCTTGAATCTGGTTTAGAGGGGCTTGCGGATTAAAGATAAATTCTAGCTGTCCGATCGGTAGGAGGAGTCTATTGGCCGCGACTGCTCTTGATCTTATTCCAGCCACACCCTGTAGAGACAAGGCATGCCTTGTCTCTACTTTAGAGCTCAGATAAAAAATGAACATGATTAGCGGTCAAAACTTATGGAACAATTAATAATCAGATCATTTTTTACGAAACGGTTTAAATGGAAGCGCTAATAATTGTATAAAACCTAATTCTTGCTGATCTCTATATTCTGGCAAGCCAATATCTAAAGTCGTTTGTGTCGCTTCTGGCTCGGCAACATAAGTTCTAAACATTCGATCCCAAAGCGAAATAGAAAAACCATAATTACTGTCTGTTTCCGATCTAACTGTCGAGTGGTGAATACGATGCACATCGGGTGTAATGAATACCCAACGAAGAACCTTATCAACCTTTAGTGGAAGGTTAATATTGCTATGATTAAAAGTTGCCGTTGCATTTAGAATAATTTCAAACGCAATAACAGCCAAAGGGTCTGCACCCACAAAATAAATAATGGCAATTTTATAAACCATTGAAACCATAATTTCCAAGGGATGAAAACGTACCGCAGTACTGGCATCAATCTCTATATCTGTATGATGAATTTGATGCAGTCGCCAAAGCAACGTCCATTTATGAGAAATCACATGCTGGCAATAAATGGCTAAATCAAGCAACAATATAGTCACCACAATGCCAACCCACGCGACGGTGGGAAACTGATTCAATAAGCCCCATGACTGACTTGCTGCATTAACTGCGCTTAAATAAGCAATCCCGCCCACAGTCAATCGCATAAATAGCATATTAAAAACAGCCAGCCCGATATTAATCGGCCAGCGTTTTAATCGAGTCGTTTGTTGCTGCCTTCTAGGGCTAAAATACTCCCAACAAACCATCAAAGTAAAAATACCTAGCGCAACAGATAAACGAATTACATTTTCCAAAATTGACCTCTTGAATAAAGTTTGGCAAGCACTTCAGGGTTTTCACCAAAAAAATAGCGTAAGCGAATAGTCCACATAAGCAATATTGTTTTAACTACTCCAAATTTTTCCCAGCGCCGCCCAGAACTGACTACTTTGGCCTTAAGGCAGGTTGGTGCATTAATTTGTTTCAAAACCACGCAAAGCGCAATATCTTCCATCAAAGCAATATCAGGGTATCCACCCGCTTGATCAAATAACCCTCTATTCACAAATATCACCTGATCTCCTGTAGCAATACCTGTTAATCGTGAGCGCCAGTTCATAAAAAATGAGACCAGTTTTAACATAAAAAGTTTACCACTCAGCTTTATATTAAATCGCCCCCAGTTTTTATCCTTTATTTTAATTAAATCCAAAGCATTCTTTGGTAGCGAAGTATCTGCATGTAAAAAAATCAGCATTTCCCCCGATGCCTGTTGTGCCCCAACATTCATTTGTTTAGCCCTCCCTTTTGGAGAGCTAATGACCTTATCCACCAAAGGGTTTGCTAATTGCACAGTATTATCAGAACTTCCTCCATCCACAACAATAATTTCACACTGCTTTCGCCAGCTTTGTAGCCTTAATAAACATGTTTTAATATTGTCAGCTTCATTAAGCGTTGGGATGATAATTGAGAAATTCATAAACCCTCACTAACATTAGGAACTTACAAGCAATGAATATACCCACCTTGCTTGTCTTTTTGCTCCTGCTTGAATTCTCTCAATCGTTGCATAGAATAACTATGCGCCTCTTGAGATAATCCAAGCAGAAACAAAAATCCTACGCAATAGGGGTATATTCATTACTTGCAAGTCCCTTATTAAATAAGCTGTTGTAGCCTTGATGGAAC